>JAVVFR010000393.1:0-2028 GCA_032250595.1 Bacteroidales bacterium
TATGGGAATTTGCCAATGCTGTAACACCTGCTTTTATAGGTGGTTCAGCGATAGCCCTCTATATTTTACGCCGGGAGGGGCTTACAATGGGAAAAAGTACTGCAGTCGTGGTGGTTTTGGATATTAACCTTCAGCCTGACGGTGGTTGTATGGAGTGCAAGGTTTTTAGTGGCCAATGCGCTAATCACCGGATTTAATCCGGTACCGGACCATCTGTTTTTATATGGCCGTCAGGCAGTGATGTGGGTGATATTAATGATAAGTCCTACCCCCGGTGGTAGTGGGATAGCTGAATATATTTTCCCACAATTTTTTGGTGTTTTCATCGCCGGTGATATTGCAGATATTGTAGCACTATTATGGCGAACGACCAGTTATTATCCATATCTGTTGATTGGAACACTGATACTTCCGTTTTGGTACCAGCGGGTAAGAGACAAGAAACAACAACACATTAAAAAGCCGTCACTGTAAATAAGATTATCCGCAATGATAATATTGTGTCACCAAATCCATAAGTTTTTCTTTGTTATTGGCTATCTCTTCCCGCAGGTGGCTGTCGTCAAAACTTTTCAGTTGTTTAACAACGCCCTTTATCAAGGCATCGGGAAACACATCAAATTGTTTATAAATCTCTGCTTGTTTTTCGAGCATCGTAGCACTTTCGTGACAAGAAGTAGGTAGTTGTGCCAGATTTTTCACACGCTCTTTATGCTCCTCATCAAAAATATTAACATCCACATAGTTCTCCTGTGCGATAGAAAGAGCGTTTTCTAATTCGATACCATATCTGGCTGCCACGGTAAGGCCTGCCAGCAGGAGATAGATATCTGCTGATCCGTCGGGGCATCTAAACTCAACGGTTTGTTTATCTGTTTTTCCTTCCTGTATATTCTTATCTTGAGGATTAGCATCTGCGGCCATATTGCTGTTTTTGGCCCATCCTAAAGGCACACGCACAAGGACAGAACGGTTTCTGTCGCCCCAACAAATGTTGGTAGGCGCTTCCTGATGTGGCACCAACCTGAAGTAGGAGGTAGGGTTTGTGTTGCCAAAAGCTGTAAGGCTGGGCGCCAATGTAAGAAATCCTGCAATACTCTTTCTGGCAATATCACTTAAGATGCCATTGTTGAGCATTACACTCCTTCCCTCTTTCATCAAACGAGTATGTACATGCATCCCGCTGCCGGCTTTTCCTACACTGATCTTTGGAGCAAAAGTAAGATCAACACCATAGTTGAAAGCCATACTACGCAAAATCCATTTTGCGATAACCAGCTGATCGGCAGCATCCTCCACAGCAACAGGCAAAAACTCTATCTCGTTTTGTTCATATACCTTGTCATTCAACGTGAAGTTACCCACTTCCGAATGTGCATACTTTATCTGCCCACCACATGCTGCTATTGCATGCAAAGCATCTGTCCTGAACTGCTCAAATTTATTGAAAGGGTATGATTCATGATATCCTCTCTGGTTGTCGGCTTCAAACATCGCTTCGCGTTCACTGATGACATAATACTCCAACTCTCCCATGCATTCAAAAGAATAGCCTGTTTTCTCAATTAAAACATCTGCTGCCTTTTTTAAAATATGCTGCGGGGAACTTGCCAGCGGATTACCCTCCTTATCGTAATAAGCACAAAGAATATCAAGCGTGGGTATCTCTTCAAAAGGATTAACAAAGGCCGTCCGGTACTTTGGAATAACATAGAGATCACTTGAGCCGGCTTCTATATGGCTGAAAAGACTTGATCCATCAACACGCTCACCCGAAGTGAGGATCTCTTCTAAATGATTGCGATTGTTGATAACGAAGTTCAACGTTTTTAACCTTCCGTCACCTCCTACATACCTGAAGTTCACCATTTCAATTCCATTGAATTCGATAAACCTAATCAAATCATTACATGTAAAATCTTTTGGGTCTTTCTCTAAATATTGTACTAATAAATTGGGGTTCATTTCCAGATTTCTTTTCATCATAATATTGTTTTTTTCCACTAAAAGACCAAAGTTATAGAATTT
>JAVVFR010000019.1:0-11689 GCA_032250595.1 Bacteroidales bacterium
CATAAAGCGGAAAGCGGTAAAATCGAATTGCACCGGTACAACAGACACGTATCCGTTTTTCAATGCCCACTCATCGGTATCCAACTCTTCATCATGGTTCACAAAACTTCCACGCATCCAAAAGTATGGCTGGTTATGTGGATCGTAACGTTCTTCGAACTCCTCTTTCCAATAAGCCAATGCCTGTCTGCAAATCTTCATTCCTTTATAGTCGCCCTTGTCTGTTGCAGGAAAATTAACATTAAGCGATATTCCATTCGGCAAGCCTTGATTTAAGACAAAGTTTACAATTTCATGGATAAAGGGTTTGGTGATCTTCAGGTCAGCGGCATGGTCATAGTCGGTAATACTAAACCCAACAGAGGGAATGCCGGCCATAGCACCTTCAAAAACAGCGGCCATAGTACCGGAGTAAATGATGTTCACTGAAGCGTTTGAACCATGATTCACCCCGGAAACCAGGATATCAGGTTTTCGTGGCAGAATCTTATGCATTGCCAGTTTCACACTATCAACAGGGGTGCCGTTTGTTCTATAGATTTCATAATTACCGTTAGGATGTATCTGATGAAAGCGCAAAGGAGTTTTTATGGTAATAGCATGCCCCATTCCCGACATGGCCTCTCCGGGTGCCACAACAATTACATCGCCGTGTTTTGCAACCGTATCTGCTAAAAATCGTATGCCGGGAGCATCAAATCCATCATCATTAGTTACCAAAATAAGTGGTCTCTCCATTGCTCTTGCTTTTTTTTATCGTAATTTTTTTATCGCTTCACTAAGACGCTTTACAACACCTTTTTGCTTTTCTATCGCTTCTGTCGTCTCTTGCTGTTGTTTCTCATTCTGCACAATATCCTCCTCTGCATCAGCAATCTGCTTCTTGTACCGTTCAATACTCTTAATTAAACGTTTGTTCTCTTTTTCTAACTGTTTAAGCCGCTTTTCCAAACGCTTTTGTTCTTTCTCCTCTTGTCTCTTCTTCTCTTCTATCCCTTGTTTCGTTAAATCATTTGCAAAATCAAACAATATTTTTTTTGCTGCACCGGCTGCTTTCTCATCAGTAGCTGATGAGAGGAAGATATCACCCATATCAAACCCCACTGTAAGCTTGATGCCTTCACCAACTTTTTTTATAAAGGCATATACATCTAAAGTATTCACGGAGATGGGGATAATCTCCGCATTATCGGCAAAAATATTATTCCTGGATGACACCTTTGCATCATATGATTTCATAAGCCTCGTAAAAGCCCGTTCAACATTTCTTTCCGACTGATGATAAATAATAACATTAAACACATTACTATTCTTATCGTTTATGGTGAACGACCCCTCTTCCACTTCAATCGTTTGAGCTGAAAGGAACAGAGCAGGAATAAACAACAGCAATAAAATAAGAGACAAATTTTTCATAGCCATTAAAAGTTTTTAGCAAAGATAACTATTCCGGCTCACATGATGCAATTCTGTTGTTAAAATAGTATTAAACGACTATCAACCAAAAGGCTTCTTTACAAATGACCGAAGCATTCATATATAGCGTTAAAACTTCATCATTTCATCATACAACTGCTGGGTTGGGAGTCCCATAACATTATAGAATGACCCTTCAATCTTTTGTATTCCAATATATCCGATCCATTCCTGTATTCCGTAGGCTCCTGCTTTATCATAGGGTTGGTAGTTGGTGACGTAGAAATCAATAGTGTCCGGTGATAATTCATTAAACCACACCTTAGAGCATGAAGAGAATGACAAACTCTTTTTCAATGATTTCAGGCATACGCCGGTAATCACCTTATGCTCACTACCTGACAACCGTTTTAATATCTTACAAGCTTCATTATAATCTGCGGGTTTCGGCAAGATCGTATTATTTTGAACTACAATAGTATCAGCAGTAATTATCATCGTTTCATCATCCGGTAAATGCGCTGCAACAGCATTGCTTTTTTGCAGGGCTAAAAATTCAGCCGCTTTTTCAACAGGAATATTATCAGGCAACAGTTCATCCACATCAGGAATTATCACAGAGAAATCGAACCCTAATACTTTCAACAGTTCCACTCTTCGTGGTGAAGCAGAGGCTAAAATAATTTTATATGGATAATCAATAGATTTGCTTGTCATGGAAGACTGATATAATAGATCTGCATCGCAAGTATTCCGGCGATTATTACCACCCTTGCCAATTGGCTGGCAAAGGAGTAATCCTCCTTTTGGGAAGCTTTCACCAGGATGATGATCAGGTAAACCAATAAAAAATGGATAATAAAGAAGTAATAGAAGATTAATTTACCCACAACAGAAAAGAGATAATACTGAATAAAGGCAACACCGATCATCAGAAGAAGGGTGAGTATCAATGCAACTAACCGGGTGTTATTTATCCCAATAGCTACAGGCAATGTACGACATCCATATCTTTTATCGCCGGGCACATCTTCGATATCTTTGATAATCTCCCGGATAAGGTTTATAACAAAGGCAAAAACTGTCATTGTTAATGTCAATCTAAAAATCTCTGAGAGATATATTGGCGGGATAAACTGAACATTTTTCACCATGGCAAAATACTCGAACAGCCACACTATGAATATCGTTAAAGCAGCAGAGAATGCAATAATTACATTTCCCCACAAAGGGGTGCGTTTAAACCTGGAGGAGTAACCCCAAAGCCACAAACTTGCGAAAGCATGGATAAAGCCAAGTTTAAAATTACCGACCTGTATGGCAATATAAAAACCAAGCGCAACGCCTATCACATTGAAAAGGCTATGATAGAGTATTGCTTTACGGATAGGCACTTTTCTCCCAAGCACTATCTTTTTTGGTTTATTGAGCCGGTCGATACGTATATCAAAATAGTCGTTGATAGCATATCCTGCAGCTGCAATAAAAAGGACAGAAAGCACCAGCAAAACAAACAGATAGAGCGGTAGCTGTAAAGCTATTCCACCCTCCTGAAAAACCGGCCGGATCAAACAGTATCTCACCAACACCATTGCCAAAGCTGTGATTAACAGGTTGGGCAATCTAAATAACTTACTATATGTTAACATATTCCTCTATTATTTACCAGTGAAAAGCATCACCGTTCATCCATTTATTTTGACTCCGCAGCACCTGCTCAATTACATCTCTAACGCACCCTCTACCTCCCGGATACTTTGAGATATAATGAGCAACCTCTATAATTTCCGGAACCGCATCAGCAGGGCAGGTAGCAATCTTTGCTGCCAGCATAATTTTGTAATCGGGAATATCATCACCCATAACCAATACTTCTTTTCTGTCAATATTATGAACGCGAAGATATTGATTAAAAACCTCTATTTTATTCTTAGCCTTTAAAAAAACTGATATACCCAATCTTTTGAATTGTTGTTTTATTGATTTTGCATTGGCACCGGTGATAATCGCTATTTTAAAGTTATGTTTTAAAGCAAGCTGTATTGCATATCCATCTTTAGAAAAGACCGTTCTTAACTGCCTGCCATTTCCTTTGATATGGATAATCCCATCGGTAAATACCCCATCGAAGTCAAAAACAAAAGTAGTAATCGCTTTTAGATTTTCTTTATAGTTTGACATTCAATATATTATGCTTTATTATGAAATAATTTTATTGATTGACTAAAGTGTCGATAAAGTTCTTGAATTTTTTTGGTATTATCTAATCGTTTTATGTGTTTCTCTTCAGTTTTAATATCATTTCTGGCGGAAGGCCCTGTTTGAGCATCCACAGGATCTAACCGTTGCAACTTCTCTGCTGTCTCTCTGATCAAAGGTTTCAGCAAATCAAAAGATAATTGTTGATCATGCAGCAGGCTTTTTGCCAAAGCAGCAAGATGATTTGAAAAATTGGATACCATAACTGCAGCAATATGTAATAGCAAACGTTGTTCGGAGGTTGTTTCAACATATTTCCCTGTCAATAACTCAGTAAAATATATGAGTAACTTACGACTCTTTTCATCAGAAGCTTCAATACACAACGGAATATTTTCGAAGGATATATCGTGATAGGCCGACAATGATTGTAACGGCCATAATACACCTGCATGGGGAAACATATTGGCGACTATATCAATAGAGGTAGAACCCGATGTGTGACACACAACACCGTTAAGCATATTTAATTTCTCAACAATAACAGGAATAGCCTCATCACTAACGCAGATAATACAAAGCTGCGTAGCACTATTAATATCCTCCATGTTTTCAACAGCATTATATCCAAATTTTCTTGCCAACATTTCCCGCTTATGAGCATCCCTTCCCCACACCACTACATTGTCAATATTCAATGATCTAAAACCACGTAACATATGGTAGGCCACATTTCCTGTTCCGATTACAGCAGCAGATTTAATCATTATTCTTTTTTATTTTATTTCGTTTTATGAATGCAATAATAAATCCGGCCATCATAACAAATACCCCAAACCAGAGCAACGAGATCCATGGGAAAACAATGGCTTTAACGATGATAAAGTCTTGTTGTCGTTGCAGCGCTTCAGTCAACAGTGTTCCATGTTCTCTGTCAAAGTTCCGGAAAACAAATCTTATCTCTTCATCAAAAAGCACCAATGGCGGGGCTTTCACTACAGAATCATTCAACACCGACATCTTGATCGTATCATACCGGATGCCGGAACGATCCTGATTATGGACTCGTGTAAAAAACAGCTTCGTCGTATCATGATCTCCCGTTTGATAATCATCATAATAGATTGTCGACAATATTGTCTTTATAGAATCGCCGGGTTGCAAAGAAATATAATCGAGAAGGTATTCCTTGTTGTAATCCTCTTTTTCAACAACCCCGGCAGTGTTGATATAAACAAATATATCCTTATGAATAAAAGTTTTGGTAGCGGGTTCATAAACCCTCCCAAAGCGTTCATTTAGCTTTATAGACGGATATAGTGAGAAGCTGTAATTTTTGCCATTCGACCTGCTCGTAAAGAAATCGATTTTATAAAAACGCTTATCATGATCTTGTAAAATACCCTGATACACCGCAGTATACGCCCCAATATCACGCTCCTCACCCCGGAGCATCATAACATATCCTTCGCGTCCCATTTGATGTTGTTGTTCATGAATATCCGGCTTTGAAATAATACTTTTCCCGGTGAAAGTAATCAACACTCCCAGCAAAAAAAGTCCAAAACCTAAATGGCTGATATACGATCCCGCATTGGAAATAGCCACTTTTTTTATCACAATAAGCACAATAGAAGATGTGATAAGAAACAACAACACAAAAAACATAACAAAATGAAGAATAACAAATGGCTGTCCAAACAGTATCCACAAAACAAAAATCACCATTGTAATACCCAACGACCATAGCAAAATCTTTACCGTTGTGTGCAGATTATTTTTCCCATATACAAAAACCTGACTAACACCCATCAATAATGTTATCAGAATCGCATAAGGGAGTTGCCATTTTACATAATATTTCTCAGGCTCTGCAGGAGGGGCAAATTCTGTATTAAAAATTACATTTATTACAGGCAATGATGTGGTTAAAAATATATGCAATGCAGCAAGAATGACAAATATCACACCCAGCAATAAAAAAAATTCCCTTGAAAGCACCTCCTCAGCGACTCGTTTTTTCAATATAAGTCTTTGTCTGTCAGCTTTCACAATAAATAACACTAAAGGCACCAGGGAAAACAGCAAGACAAAAAAAGTAAGCTGCCATGCATTGGGATTTCCTCCAAAAGCATGCACCGATGATTCGCCAAGAATGCCGCTTCGGGTAAGGAAGCTGGCAAAAATTACAGTAATATATACCAACATGGTGGGAATAAGTGCCTTAACAGGCCCTTGTTTTTTAGCTTTCCCCAGAAGAATGAAGTGCAATGCGATGATAGCAATGAGCCATGGTACGAGTGATGCATTTTCAACAGGGTCCCATGCCCAGAACCCGCCAAAAGAGAGCGAGACATATGCCCATGCGCCTCCAAGAAGAATACCGGCACCTAACACGATGAGGGTAGCAATAACGTAAGGGAGCGCTATGGAATACCACTCTGATATTTTGTTTCTGATCAACGCAGAGAATGCAATACCAAAAGGCACTAAAGCAATGGCATAACCAAGAAACAACACCGGGGGGTGGATAATCATCCATGGATTCTCCAGCAACGGGTTCATCCCCGTACCATCAGCGAGTGGAGGCAGTTCAAGGTAGTTGGGATATTGAAAGAATGGGTCATCAGCATATTCTGTAGCATTTCGTAACAACACAAAAGGAGTGCTCCCCACTTTTACAGACCCAACAGAGTAACCAAACAGAAGGCTGAGAAGAACAGACTGCGAAACCCCAAACACGCCCATAACGTATGGCTCGTAATCATGCATCCTTTTTACCACAAACAATCCTATGATGGCTTGCAGCAATGCCCACAACAGATAACTTCCCTCCTGCCCTGCCCATAAAGAACTGATAAGATATTTCAGCTTCATGGAAGAGGAACTATAGGAATAAGCATACTTATATTCAAAGTAATGATTAAAAATAATATAATACAGCAACACTACCGACAGCACTATGGTAATAAGATGTATAAAATAAAAGATCCTCGCCCATTGCAACCGTTTTTTATTAATACCCATACGATGATGACTTCCAAAGAAGAATATAGTACTTATGAGAATTACAATGAAGCTAATCAAAATAAAAGCTTGTCCGGCTATACCCGGCCATAAATGTTCGTGCAAATAGTTTATCATACTTTAGCTACCGATTTTAAAAATCATGATATTACTCATTGTTTATAGCTTTTTCCTGTACATTTACTCTTTTGACTGCTCTTGCATTTCACGTTTTCCCTGATATTTCGAAGGGCATTTTTCATTGAGTTTGTCAGCCACAAAAACGCTATCAACAAAACGTCCGGTCACAATGATAGTTTTTCGTTTCTCGAAATGTGTTGGTTTAGCGGTATACATGATTACTTTCCCCTGATGTCCGTAATCATCGTTCATATAAAACGAGAAGTAATTGGCATCCTGCTGTGGAAAATAATTTACTGGCATGGTAGTATCAAGGTCTCCAATAATCTGGAATACCTCATCAGGTGATTTTTTGGCCTCATCAAAACCGGAGTAAGGATTTGATTCGTAAACTGTTGCAAAAATTGTAGCAATAACTGCTCCGATTAATACAATAAGGACGATATGTGATATTTTCATAATTGCTAAATTCTATCCTGTCAATACACAAATTTTATATTACCTGAAATCACAAAACAACAGTTATACTTCTTCCGCCAGGTTGCTGTGTTGTAGTGATTTATCCACTTTTTTTTCGAGTTTATTGATTTTTACATTCAGCACTACAAGATAAACAGCAATTCCTGCCATTATCACGGCAAGCACTGCAATAGTAACAAGGGTTTCTGTCACAGGTTTTTCAAAAACAGATAGTAATGTCATGACTTATTCAATAATTTATAATTAACCGAACCAATTTTTATTTTAATTTGCATAATCCAAACACCGAGGAGTATCCATCCGGCCATAGCTGGATAGAAAACCCATCGCATAGCCGGGTCGAGGTCCATAGGGAGCACCGGATTTCCGTCTCTGTTACCAGGATGAATAGACTGATCGGCAATACGAGGCAATATAAGTACAAACAGCAGATAAATCATAAAAGCAAAGATATTATAAACAGCAGCTATTCTTGCTTTTTTATTGATATCATTTATTGAAGTACGCAACACGAGGTAGGCAAAATAGACGACCAAACTGATGGCTGTTCCATTAAGTTTTGGGTCATTGATCCAGAAGTCACCCCATGCATATTTTGCCCATATCATACCGGTAACCAAGCCTAAGACGCCAAAAAGCATTGCGGTTTGGACTGCTTTCAGGGCAGCAATATCATACTTTATTGCAAAAGTGCGAAGATGTTTAACACTATAGATAAAGGAGAAAATAAGAGCCGCAAGCATAGCAAACCACATACCTACATGATAAAAGATATTTCTAAGATGTGAAGTGTCTTCACCCGGGATATTGGGCAAAGAAACGGTATATCCGCCAATTATTCCATATATAATCAACAGCACAGCCGCTATTTTCCACCAATAGTCTTTCAATCTTTCCATAAGTAAGGGTATAAAATTGCTGCCAGAAGCAACACTGCACTATTTATTAAAACAAACTGCACCAAAAAAAGTTGAATGTAGGCATTCGATGAAGTAAACACAAGAGAGAGTGCCGATACTTTAATATTTATCAGAAGCATAGGCAGCATCAAAGGAAAACTCAAGACAGCCATAAGGGTAAAATTATTTGATGTTTTGGCGGCAATGGCAGCCACCATGGTAAGTACAGATGCCATACCAACGGCACCGAGCAACAGGTTAACAATAAAGTAAAGCGGTTTCTCAATGCCAGGTGCCGGGAGAAAAAAATAAAACCCTGCGAAGAGTAATGAAGTGATAATAATCAAAAGTATGCTATTGTAAATAACTTTAGAGAAAAGCATGGATAAAGGATGCACCAGCGAAAAGTAATAGAGATATTTACCGGGATGCTCCTGAATAAAGGATTTTGATATAGCGCTGGAAGCTGAGAACATCATTATTATCCACAGCAGAGCATTCCAGGTGGTTCCTGACAGTGCATTTCCAAAGATTATGGAAATAATCATCACTGTTGAGACTACATATAGCAATATTGCATTAATTGCATACATTTGCCGCCATTCAAGCAATAAGTCCTTTTTTATCAGATAAATTAATTCTTTACGCCGCATACACAAAGGTAAGAAATAAAAAAGGTGCTTCTCACGAAGCACCTAATATTTTGAACATTTATGATATTATCTGATGTTCATCTTTTTGGTTACTTTGCTATTTCCGGCCATTACAGAATAGAAGTAAATGCCTGAAGTAAGTTTACTGCCATCAAAATTAATGGTATGGTTTCCGGCAGGAAGTTTACCCAGGTCATTTTCATGAACAACCTGTCCCATAATATTTGCAACAACAAACTTCACGGGGGCTGCCTTTTCGAGTTTCACATCAACCGATGTGGTATTATCGAATGGATTAGGATAGTTTTGGGATACAGCGGCGTTAACGGTGTTTTGAGACTCAATTCCAGAGAAGTCGCCATCCGTAATTTCAACACCATGAATATAGTAAAAAGTAGTAAGGGATGCAGCATTTGTAGGATCAAAATCCTGATACATAAAAGGTATAGTGTAAGTACCTGTAGTACCAAATACAAAATGTGATTGTGTGCCCATATAGCATGCTCCATCAGCAAAAGTACCCTGAGTAACATTATATATAGGTGTTAAAACATCGGCAATAGGGTCAAAACCTCTGAGGAAGATATCCGGATTGGCATTGCTGTTAGTGCTACCAAAAGTGATAGTATCAGTATCGAGCCATGAGATAAAAACTTTTGACCCATCGGCAGTAACGGATGCCTGGGGCCGGTTATCTTCAGTAATACCACCAAACTCACCACGCATTGACATCAAGCGGCCAAGGAATTTGGCATCCCAGGTAGTACCTCCATCGGTAGAATAGATATCGAACATACCTGCAAGGCCACCATTCACCGGGTCATAGACACTGAAAGGGGTTAATGCTCCACCATTATTACCCAGTACAATAGGCACAGCCATATGTGGGTTTCCGTTGGCATCAACCACAAGATCGGTATAGAAATAGGTTCTGAACCACAGGTCTTGACGGTTAGGCAGGGCACCAAACCAATCAGTTAGTTCTGCATCAGAGATAAAGTCCGGAGATGTAAGATCACCTAAATCTTTCAAAGGTACTTCAATAGGGTTTGACCAGGTAGCACCACCGTCTGTTGTTTTCAGAAAAACAGGATAATAGCCTTCATCAGCCTGAGAGGCGGTATCCATAAATGAAATAGCACTGATATACCCTACCTGGCTGTTGGTTGGTGAGAAAGCAATTTTAATATCTGCAGGATATGGTTTTGTTCCATCACTCAATTGAGCAGCGTCCGCTGTTTGAAAGTCAATAAATGAGATATTAAAATCAAATTCATTATTTGTTGCGTTCCACGTACCTTTAATCAGATGCAACGAATCCATAAAATCAGTTCTGTAAACATCATTAACGAGAAAAACTTCATCGCCGTTGATAGTCATGGCATCAGGCACACTAATATTAACATTTCCACCTGAAGTAAGCGAACCTTGTTTAGGTGCTGCTGATGAATCGATGATATAGGTTCCATAACCAAGCCCTCCCCAGCTGCCATCGAAGGCACTGCCATCAAGGGTAGCAGAAGCATGTACAGCATAGGCATTGTCGGGGTTGGTATTGCCGGTTGGGTTATAGATCACCCCTTGTGGATAACGAGCATTGAAATGGACTACGTTATCCGGGCTAAATACAGGCCCAGCATCCGAAAACCATGTAGCTCCGCCATCAGTAGATATATCAATCTTGATAAAACCACTGCCCGGAGTCACAGCGCGGTGAAAAAACACTACTGTGTTAAGGTCATTATCTGCCCATAATGCTGTTTTGCCACCATGATACAAACCATAAGCATTAGCTGCCTGGCCTGTGGGAATGATAGTCACAGCCATCCCATCAGCATTTACTTGCTGAATGGGTTGTCCCAAAACCGTATTCATCGGAATGGTGTGATGGGTAGTCACATCAGCAATAGGATTAGATACCCGGTGTTCGACTCTGTTTGTTGTTTGTGCTGCGAGGAAAAAAGCAAAACAAACAAAACAACTTAAAAGTAAATACTTCTTCATTTTTTATTGTTTTTAGTTAATATTTGGATTATTTTCATTATGTTGAAACAAATATATAAAAAAACAATTCATTATAAAAGGATGTAACGTTTTTTTTCAAATAAAAAAGATCATTCTCTTTTTGATTGCTTCATTACACTTCGTCTGAAAAACTCAATAGTATGTTGCAGATCAGCATGCTTAAAAAGAAAATCATTAAAATGCGCACCGGTTTTAAGGATAAAGAGCCATAAATTATATATAAGGGTTATAGTATAGGTAATTGATGCAGCAATGGCTGCTCCGGGCAAACCGTACCGGGGAATCAAAAAGAGGCACAACACTATAATGGCAATCAAACCTATCCCGGATCCGATGGCATTGAGGTAGTGACGCCCGGTGCCGGCAAAATAGTGTGATATTATAGTGCTGCAGGCTATGGCAATAATACCGGGCGACAAAAGCAGTATAGTGATATAAATCCCATTGAAATCGTTCCCAAAAATTGCGAGATATAACGACTCCGGGATGGATATCAGGATTAGCACCAATGCCAGCGAAATAACAAAAGAAAAACGAAACAACCGGAGCGTAAGTTGCTTATTGGCCTGAGCATCATCAGAGTTGGAAATACTCATATATTGCACTAAAGCAATGCTTCTGCCAAATAACCAAACTCCTTCAGCCATCCTGGTGGTTACCTCATACACTCCTAATTTCCCTAACCCCAAAAACCGTTGAATAAAAAAGTAACTGAGGCGGTAATTTAAAAACTGGGCGAGATTAGCTACCTGTACAAAAAAACCGTATTTCAGCATATCACGGAAAATATGCTGACTGCTCTGAGTAATCTGCTCAACGGAAACAATTCGATATATTAGAATAAACCCAATCACAAGATTTATACCCCAG
>JAVVFR010000394.1:0-2010 GCA_032250595.1 Bacteroidales bacterium
ATGCCTTGATGGATGCTTTGGCAGTACTTCATACCATTCCGCGCCAGATGGTTTTTCTGGCACGGTCCGATATCTTTAACCGCCCCCTCTTTTCCAAAATACTTACTTTTCTTAAAATAATGCCTGTGTACCGGATGCGTGACGGATATTCAGCATTGGCGGGCAATAAAGAGGTGTTTGAAGAGACAGTAGCCGTATTGCAAGCAAAACGCCCTTTGGTGATACTGCCTGAAGGGAACCATAAAGGATTGAGAAAACTACGGCAATTAAAAAAAGGACTTGCCCGTATCGCTTTCCAGAGTGAAGAGGCGACAGGATATAGCCTTGGGATAAAAATCATTCCTGTTGGCCTTGATTACTCCCGCTACGAGAAATCCGGTAGCGAACTGCTTATAAAATACGGAAAACCTATCGCTGTTGCAGACTATATCGAACTGTACAAGAAGAGCCCTGTTCATGCAATCAACTCACTTATGGCGGATGTAAAACAAAAAATCAGTGAGTTGATGATCGATATTCAGCAGGAAGAATACTATGATTTAGTGGATATCCTGCGCAACTCCTATTCATTTACTTTATTGCGTGAAAGAGGTGAGTCGCCGTGGTATTGGAACAGGTATCAGGCAGAGATTGATGTGGTTCATCTGATGGATGATATTATCAAGAAACACAAAGACAACCACCCGGAAAAACTAAATGCCCTCTTCGAAGTATGTAAAAAGTATCGTGACCTGGTTATTGAAAGCAAAGTGCATTTTCGCATTATTGAAATGGCACCGTTTAAACTATGGAAACTACTGGTACAGGGTATCCTGTTTATTGCACTGTCTCCATTGTTTCTTTACGGGCTGATAAACAACTTCCTCCCATATATTATCCCTAAGATTATTTCAAAAAAAGTAAAGGACATTCAGTTTGTCTCTTCTTTTAAGTATGTCATTTCGTTGATCACTTTTCCTCTGCTTTACCTTATCCAAACCCTTCTTTTTTACTTTTTGGTTCCTTTACCGGGCTATTATTCATGGATCTATCTGGCATCAGTCATCTTTTCCGGTATCTTCTCGTCCCGTTACCGGATGCTTTGGAGAAGGTTTATCAAACGGGTACGCTTCAAGTCATTGGGTTGGCGTCGTAAAAAACTGCGCGCAAAGATCATCCGGGAACGGGAACGCATTGAAGTTATGATGAAGGCATTAAGGGATACACTTTAAATATCCGGATTTACTATTCCTGTTCATTTGATTTCAGACTGCTGTACCATGAATAACTCTCCTCTTCCAGGGTCTTAATGCGATGTAAAATATAGGCGAGTAACTCATCACGGTTTTTGAATAGCGGTAGTTGCTCCGGCAGCTCGTATTGGTAACGGCATGCATCCTCTGATACTTGTATCCCGGTGTTATAATCATGAAAGAGTTTAACGGCCTCTGCAATGCAGGCATATTTTCTGGCGATGGCAAGATTGCGTTGTATCAAACTTACCAAATTCTTCGACTTATTGTCAAGCTTTTGCGACTTTATCAGTGGATTCAATATAAACAAATGATTCTCAATATTTCTGATATACTTATCAATGGCGACATATTTTTTTGTCTGCGCTGTTGAAAGCTGATTTTTAAAAGTAATAACTTTTATTCCTCCGATATTTAACTTAAAATCATGCGTAGACTTATCGTAAATACATGTCTCATCACCCGGAAAATTCCTCAGCTGAAACAGATCTTCATGGTAGATATACCTTCGTATGGATTGAGTGATAATATGGTTTTTATCGCTTAAAATATCGGTTTCATTTACAGTGAAAGAGAATTTTTTTAGCGCTTCAGGGTTGTTTTTTTTAGTCTCCATATATTCATTGTACATAGACGCTATTTGATCATACTCTTTTTCATGTATTAACTCCCCAAGACTATCAAACACTTTGTTCGCTTTCAACAAACCATTTTCATACAGAAACACCGACAGGCTATCACCGTAGTTCCATACCCACTCTCCATGCATATACCGTTC
>JAVVFR010000395.1:0-2008 GCA_032250595.1 Bacteroidales bacterium
ATATGCAATGATTTATTGATGCGGTATTGTAGGTTGATGCCTGATATCCCCCCGAGATAATGAGGTTGAATATCTTCTGTATAACCGGCCAGTATCTTGTCGTTCTTATCGACAGCATATACCCGGTTGTCTATCAAAAAATTGTTGCTGAATCCTGCTTCCAGATAGAGGCTTATTCGTTTGTCAAGGAGCTTGTACCTGGCAACAAGAGGGATTTCGACATAGCTGAATACCTGTTCCAGCGATTCGGCAGAGAAGGTGCTTTGGAATGAGGGTTTTTGATTAAGCAAGTCGGTATTTTTTACTTTGATATCTCCGAAGTTGGTTGGGAAGCTATTGTGTTCTGTTGCTGAATACAGCAGTTGTTGTCCATTGCTGAGTAACTGGCCGGTACGGTTGAAGAAGAGCCCTGACCCCAGGCTTACATGTTTGGATAGGTTGTAATTCACCGACATGCCGCCGGAGTATGAAGGAAGTGGGGTAGAAGATGAGGCACTGCGGTCAAAAGATGTTAAGGATGGGTTATATATTTCTGCCAGCCCTGGGTTTTGGTATGCGATCATCAGTCCTGCACCTCCGGTAACAGACCAGCGTTGCATCGTCTTTTTATTGTTTTTAACCTCTTCCGGTATAGGTAAATCCGGTATAGCAACAGAGCCGGCAACATTTTGCCTGTATTCGATACTTGCCTCCTTTTGTGGTGCAAGGGAATGAATTCTCTCTTGAAGATGGACGTCAACAAATGGCTTGGTTAGCGTAGCGATTTGTTTGGTGTTGATGGTTGGATATGCTACCCCCTGATGCACGGGAGTATATGTCGCAACACTGTTGTTTTGTGTTAAAGAAATACCTGTTTGGGGTGTAGCACTTTTGTTTTCAGGTGTTGTGATATTTTGCCGGGCAGGGAGGTCGTAGTAAAAAGAGACCAGTGATGTCTTTGCCTGTTGTACATATTCATTGTTTGAATTCATGAGAGCAAAATAGTATCCTGCCACAAATGCAATGATAATAGCAGCGTAAGTAGTTATACGTCTGATGATCAAGGATCTTTTTCTGGCCATGCGCTGATTAAACCGGTTGTTGATACGCATCCATGCATCCAGAGGTGCTGCCTCGGTGTAATTATCCGAGGCATTTTTAACCAGCCTGTCAATAGTATCTTCTCTCTTTTTCATCGGTTTTTAAATCGTTTCTTTACTGCGATATACTAATTTTTTTTGTTTTAAATGCTGTTTCGCCATAATTGACTTTTATCTTCTGTTGTAATATAGCTCTTGCTCTGGAGAGGTTTGATTTTGAAGTGCCTTCGGAGATCCTTAACCGCCTTGAAATCTCCCTGTGTGAATATCCTTCAACAGCATATAACAAAAACACAATACGATACTGCTGCGACAACTCTTTCACAAGCTCCATAATCTCTTTTGCTGCTATCGTTGATAAGAAATCTTCACTGATCATTGCCTGCTCATATACGGTATAATCATTTACTACATAAAGTTTTTTCTTTTTCCTGAAATGCTCCAATGCAGTATTAATCATAATCTTTCTTATCCATCCTTCAAAAGAGCCCGTCCCCTTGAAGCTGTTAATATTTTCAAAGACCTTAATAAACCCGTCATGCAGGATGTCTTCTGCTTCTGTGCGGTCACGCGAATAGGTAAGGCATACACCAAACATCTTGTTTGAATAACATTCAAACAACTGTTTCTGCATTGCCCTGTTGCCTTTTTTACAGCCTGCAATTATTTTTTCCATATCCAACTCGTCCCGCACAAAGTTGACAAAAATATTTTGCCTGATTAATAATGATGAAAGATACAACTATTCGGTTGCGTAAACAAATACCTTTTTTATACGCAACCAATATCTTGTTTGGTTCATCTGTTAAACAATTAGCATTTGAACCTATTGTTGAGAGATATATTTTGAAATAGATACGTTCATTTAATATTAAAGGGGACTTCTATTAATTAAACTCCTCCAAATAGCCTAAAAATTGTTGATAACT
>JAVVFR010000396.1:0-2006 GCA_032250595.1 Bacteroidales bacterium
CTATCGATTTGCGGGAGATGCTGTCACCATGTAAGTTATTTTTTTTGTAGATGTTAAGAAACTCATCCAATGTAACTGTTTCAACCACTTCTCCCTGTGCATTACTAATTTTCATTACCAATGCTTCTTTTTTTGTTGTACAGGATGAAATCAAAAGAAGTGAACCAATGATTAAAAAATAATTAATAGATTTTCTTAAAGTATTCATGGGTGTTCAGTTTTAATTAAAGAATAAATTTATTTATATATTTTTTACAATCTTGAATAGTTTGGTGCTTCCCGTGTAATGGTAATATCGTGGGGATGGCTTTCCTGCATGCCTGCGTTGGTCATTCTGATAAACCTTGCTTTATGAATAGAAGAGATATCTTTAGCTCCGCAATATCCCATTCCGGCTTTCAGTCCACCGGTAAGTTGGTGGATTACTTCCGACAAGGAGCCTTTAAAGGCCACTCTCCCTACGATACCTTCGGGCACAAGTTTTTTAATATCATCTTCTGCATCCTGAAAGTACCGGTCTTTTGAGCCTTGTTGCATAGCTTCAATGGATCCCATTCCACGATACATTTTATATTTTCTCCCTTCAAAGATAATGGTCTCTCCTGGCGACTCTTCAACACCGGCAAACATTGACCCAAGCATTACTGTATTGGCACCGGCAGCAAGGGCTTTTACTACATCACCGGTATACCGGATACCGCCATCAGCGATGATCGGTATCCCTGAGCCATTCAATGCTCTGGCTACATTATCGATAGCGGTGAGTTGTGGGACACCTACCCCTGCAATAATACGGGTAGTGCAGATCGACCCCGGTCCAATACCGACCTTAATAGCATCAACATTCAATTTAGCCAGATCTTTTGCTGCTTCCGCCGTAGCGATATTGCCGACAACCAAATCTATCTCCGGGAAACGTTTTTTAATGACTTTGGCCATAGCAAGCACACCTTTCGAATGGCCATGGGCCGTGTCGATAACAATAGCATCAACTCCTGCTTCTATCAACATACTCATACGGTCGATGGTGTCTTCTGTAACCCCCACAGCAGCAGCCACACGTAACCTGCCACGGGTGTCTTTACTCGCATTAGGCCTTGCTTTTATCTTTATGATATCTTTATAGGTGATCAACCCTACCAAACGGTTGGTTTTGTCAACGACAGGGAGCTTTTCAATCTTATACTCCTGTAAGATATCAGCAGCTTTTTCAAAGTCGGTGAACTCTGTGGTGGTGATAAGGTTTTCGCTGGTCATCACTTCACGTACAGGGCGCTGTAAGTCTCTTTCAAAACGCAGATCCCGGTTTGTTACAATGCCTACCAGAATATTTTTGTCTTTTACTACAGGAATACCACCTATCTTAAACTCCTTCATGATGTTCAAAGCATCAACAACTTTTGCATCTGCCTGCAGTGTGATGGGATCAATGATCATCCCATTCTCTGCCCTTTTAACTTTCCTTACTTCTGTTGCTTGTTCACTGATGCTCATATTTTTATGAATAACACCGATACCGCCCTCTTGCGCAATGGCTATGGCCATTGTTGAGTCCGTTATTGTGTCCATCGCAGCAGATACTATCGGTATGTTGATAGTGATGTTTTTTGAAAATGATGTGCTTAAGATAACATCTCTGGGAAGCACCTCCGAGTATGCCGGTATCAGCAGTACATCGTCGTAGGTTAATCCTTGTTCAATAAATTTGTTATTGTCAATCTGCATACTGTTTTGTTGAAAATTTTCACAAAGATAAAAAAAGCAATTACAATAAGCTATTAACTATAATCTATTCAATGGATAAAAAAATACCCCAGTGAACTTGGGGTATTTTTTTGACAGATAGATTTGTTATCGTAGTAGGATAAGAGTACCTCTTTTTTCAAACAACTCACCGGTTGCTGAGGTAAACTTCACGAGATAAACATATACTCCGTCGGCTACTTCTTTACCGTCGTATATGCCATCCCATCCTTCATTGATATCTTGTGTTTGCCACAGCATCT
>JAVVFR010000397.1:0-2004 GCA_032250595.1 Bacteroidales bacterium
GTTGTGCAATGGCATCCTTTAGTAAAAGTAGCAGGATAAGAGGCTATCTCATACCATAATCCGGTATATCTGTTAAGATCAACATTTGATACGGTCTCTAAATCAGTCTTCATAATAATGCATGATTGTTGGGTGAATACAAAGAGTAAAAAAAATAATAAAAGGCAAGAGTTTCTCATAGAAAGTATGGTTTATATTGTTTTGTTAATATTCTCAAAACTACTAATTATCTATTAACCATGGCAAAATATTCAGATGAAAATGCACATTTTATACTAAAATGGTATATGTTAATATTTTTTCATTAAAATTTTGAATATTTTGAAATGAAATGTATATTTACAATGTTTTAAATTTAGAGAGGCATATTCATTTTTATTCAGACTTAGTATAGCTTTTATGCGAAAGTTTATAAGGTTTTTTATTCCTCCTGAAAGATGGCGCATTGCTGTGATTGTATTAATGGGTATGTTCACCGGATTATCAATCTTTATCTTTTATGTTTCCAATGCAGCGTCATATCTGTCAGACGAATCTGAAACATGTATGAACTGTCATCTTATGGCCCCTCAGTATGCGACATGGAATCACAGTGCGCATAGGGAAAATGCTACATGCAATGACTGCCATGTCCCTCAGAATAATTTCTTTAACAAATACTATTTTAAGGCGAAAGACGGTTTGCGGCATGCCACCATTTTTACATTGCGCCGTGAACCACAAGTTATTTTTATCAGGGATGAAGGCAGAGATGTTGTGCATCAAAACTGCATTCGTTGTCATGAATATTTGTTGACAGACGACCGGATGATGCTTCGCACTATGGCATTTGATCAAAACCGTAAGGAACGTTATTGTACTGATTGCCACAGCCATACACCTCATGGCGAGGTTAACAGCTTGTCGAGCGTACCTTATGCAAGGGTACCTGTGCCTTCATCAATAGTACCAAAATGGATTTCAAAAAGAGAAAAATAGAAAAACAATATGCTATGGTAAAACCGCTGAATCAACAGATTAAAAACAAGCCCTGGTTAGGATGGGTACTGTTTTTTGTTACAATCATATTTGTATTCTTGTTGGGATTATTGGCTTCTTCCATTATTGAACGCAGGGAAGAGGGGGCTTTTACTTTTGTTCCACAGATAGAGTACGGGGAGTGGGAGCCGCGCAATGAGCTATGGGGAGAGAACTTCCCACGGCAATACCAATCGTACTTAATGACATCGGATACCTCTTTTGTCAGCAAGCATGGTGGTGCAGCACTTATTGATATGTTATCGTTATCACCTGAAATGGTAGTGTTATGGGCGGGGTATAGCTTTTCCAAAGACTACAATCAGGGGAGAGGGCATTACTATGCAGTAGAAGACCTCCACAATACCTTACGTACCGGAGGGCCCACCGGCCCCGACGATGGACCGATGCCTGCTACCTGCTGGACATGCAAAAGCCCTGATGTGCCAAGGCTGATGAATGAAATTGGTGTGGCTGAGTTCTATGCCGGAAAATGGGCTGCCAAAGGCGCTCAAATCGTAAATCCTATCGGTTGTGCCGATTGCCACGACGCCACTACCATGAACCTGCGTATCTCCAGGCCTGCTCTGATTGAAGCATATGAAGCTATGGGAAAAGATATCAATAAAGCATCACACCAGGAGATGCGATCGCTGGTATGCGCTCAATGCCATGTGGAGTATTATTTCAATCCCAACAAGGTCGAAAATGTAGATTATCTTACATTCCCCTGGAAAAACGGATGGTCGGTGGAAGCAATGGAGGAATATTATGATAACCTCGGCTTTTCTGATTGGATTCATGCATTAAGCCGCGCCCCTATGCTTAAAGCACAACATCCCGACTATGAAATATATATGTCGGGTGTGCATGCCGATCGTGGAGTGAGTTGCGCAGATTGTCATATGCCCTATATGAACGAAGGCGGACAGAAATTCACCAACCATCATGTACAGAGTCCGCTCAATAACGTTGCCAACTCTTGCC
>JAVVFR010000398.1:0-2002 GCA_032250595.1 Bacteroidales bacterium
GCGAAAAAAACAGTATTCAATTTTCAGTAGGTGACATTTATCTCGGCAAAGTTAAAAAGATCATGCCCGGGTTAAATGCTGCATTTATTGATGTAGGTTATGAAAAAGATGCTTTTCTGCATTATCTTGATCTGGGTCCCCAGATTAGGTCATTGATAGAGTATACTAAACAAGCAGTTCTTGGGAGGAAGGTCCCATTGAAAGTGGAGGATTTTACGCTTCAAAAGGATATTGATAAGTCGGGCCGAATGAACTCTGTGCTTAACGCAGGCCATCAGATTTTAGTGCAGATAGCCAAAGAGCCTATATCAACCAAAGGGCCAAGGATTACTTCCGATATCTCTATTGCAGGACGATTTCTGGTATTGGTGCCTTTCTCAAATCGAATCTCTATCTCTCAAAAGATAAAAAGTGTTGATGAGCGTAACAGGCTGAAACGTCTCTTGCAAAGTATCAAGCCCAACAACTTCAGTGTTATCATTAGAACAGTTGCAGAAGGACAAAAAGTAGCTGAGTTGGTGAACGATCTTAATGATTTGTTGAAAAGCTGGTATAGTATTACTGCAAAACTGCATAAAGCAAAAGCTCCTCTTAATATATTTGCGGAAGTAAACCGCTCTACTTCTCTGCTCCGTGACATGCTCAACGACTCTTACAGCAATATCTATGTCGATGACCAAAATTTAACGGATGAACTTAAACACTATATCAAAAATATCGCTCCCGAGAAAGCAGATATAATTAAACACTATAAGGGAAAGAAACATATTTTTGAACACTTTGGTGTTGATCTCCAAATTAAGAACTCTTTTGGAAAGAAAGTAAACATTAAGAATGGTTCCTATCTGATTATTGAACACACCGAAGCACTGCATGTTATTGATGTTAATTCGGGTCATCGAACATCACGTGATGAGAACCAGGAAGACAACGCATATCAAACCAATCTGGAAGCGTCGAAAGAGATTGCACGACAACTAAGGCTGCGTGATATGGGTGGTATTATTGTGATCGATTTTATCGATATGACCAACAGAGAGCATCGCCGGTTGCTCTTCGAGAGGATTAAAGAGGAGATGAAGAACGATAAAGCCAAGCATACAATTCTCCCTCCTACCAGATTCGGTTTGGTGCAAATAACACGACAACGTGTTAGGCCCGAAATGGAGATGCAGACACTGGAGAAATGTCCCGCTTGTGGAGGTACCGGTGAAGTGAAAGCCAGTATTGTTATCCTTGATGAAATTGAAACCAATATCAAATATCTCCTCCGTGAACAAAATGAGAAACAGTTGATTCTAAAAGTTCATCCCTTCATTTGTGCATATATCACCAAAGGGATTTTTTCTGTACGATGGAAATGGTTTCTGAAATATAAAAAATGGATAGCTGTGAAACCGGCCTATTCATACCATTTTCTTGAATATCACTTTTTTAGAAATATGAACGAAGAGATAATTCTTTAATCTCTATTTTTATGTCTTTATAGTGAAAAAACTTCCTGATGTCCCATTAACCCCTGACCTGGCATTGAAAAAAGCAGCCAGGTACTGTGCCCTTCAGGAGAGAAGCTGTAAGCAAATGATGCAGAAACTTTCCGACTGGGGGATAAACAAAAATACTGCCGACGATATTATTGTTGACCTTATAACCAATAACTTTCTTAATGAGGAGCGGTTTGCTGTGGCTTTTGCCACAGGGAAATTTAACACTAAAAGGTGGGGTAAACGTAAAATAGAGTACGAATTGAAGAGACATCAGATCTCTTCTGCAAATATCAATACAGCGCTTAGCAGTATCGATGAGAACACGTATCTTTGCACCCTGAAGAAATTGCTTACCCAACGGGCACAGACCGTTAAAGCAAATAATCCTTTTGAAAGAGAGCAAAAATTACTGAACTATGCTGTTCAAAAAGGATTTGAGCATACACTGATTATCGAAACAATAAAAAATATTGAGCAATGATAACACAAGAAGAGCGAAAAGAATGGTATAAGAG
>JAVVFR010000399.1:0-1984 GCA_032250595.1 Bacteroidales bacterium
GTATTGATTGGCCAGGCCTTCAAGGCTGTTAAACCAGAAATAGTACTTGTTCGACTGATCTTCATCATACCGTAATTCATTGTGCTTCACAATATAAAAGTCATTAGAACCATCTGAATAATACTCACTGAAGTTCATCTTTTTCTCTATTGTATCACCTATACTGAGATTATATTGGTCGTCAGATATTATCTTGATATCGATTCTCCGTCCTTTTGCCTGGTGTTCCAGAGAATCAAAAAACACCTTAAACGGAGCAATATTATACTGCCTGTTTTCCGCTATTCCTCTTCTTCCCACTCCCATATAGGTTACCCAGAAATCAGGAAGTTCCTTCATCACATCATAGTTTAAAGAAAATGATTTGAGTATCCCTATTTCATTCTGCAAATTCTGCTGACTTTTAAAAATATCACCTCCAGGTATAAATTGTTCTGCTCCACTCATATCTCCTCCATACTGCTCGTCTGCTATGAGCATTGATGCCGATACAGTATATATCTCCTCTGACCACCTGTTGATACCATATGCTATGCTCAAGGCAATAAATAAAGCAATCGCAAACCAGTACCAATTGTTAAGAAACAGAGCAAAATAGCGCTTGAAATCTATGCCTTCTTCTTCCTTAAACAAAGAAGGATCATAAGCGTAGTGAGGATAGCTAGGTTGTTGAGGAGAAGCTTGGTTTTTATCTTGGTTCATAGGTTTAGTTATTCAGTTAAGATGCAAAGCGGGTTGCGCAATGCTATTAGTTGTTTCCAAAAAAGTTTATTAACAGCAATGTAGTCGTAACCGCACTCGTCACCGTCGTCAAAACAAACGAAAAAGTCGGTAAATTCATATTAAATATTTTATGTCCTACAGGCTCAATGATAACCACATCATTTGGCTGGAGGAAGTATGCTTCTGAAGTCAGTATGTTTTTATCCTGCATGTTGATGCGGTATGTTTTACTGCCATCATCTGTTGGTCTTACGACTAGCACCCTATCGCGTCTTCCGTAATCACCAACCCCTCCTGCTCTTCCAACAGCTTCAAGTACTGTAAGGTAATTATTGTAATTAACGTATGTGCCGGGAACTTTTGCTTCACCTATAACCGTAAATTTAAAGCTCAATAATTTACATTCCACATAAGCGTTGTTGAATGACTTGCCTACTTCCTGTTGAAGTAAGAGCCTTACCTCTTCCATAGTCTTTCCTGCCACATTCACTTTCCCAATAACAGGCAGGAAAATGTTACCTTCTTTATCCACATCATAACCCATGATATATTGTGTTGCTTCATCACGTATGTACTGATTATATTGCCTGGTGCCCTGCAATAAATCCTCTATAGATCCAGTAGGTGTCATAGCCTTGGCTGTAATGTACAGTATGTCCCTATATTGGACCTCGTAGTCCGGCACGTCAACGGGGAAATATTGAGTTTCTGATGTTTCAGGTAAATTGTTCAGGTAACTTAATTTCTCTGTACTTGTACAGCTACTAAGTACGAATAATGATATAACTATAACTTCTAAAGCCTGTTTCATAAGGTTAGATTAAGTAAAAATGTAAAATTAGATAATTTGTTTTGTTTTAAATACCAAAAGCACCTGTATCCACCCACTGCATATCAAGTATTGACCAAAAATCCATTGCTAGCTTGTTCAATATGTAGTCGTATGGTAGCCAGCCATAGCCTTCATCTCCCCACTCGGTACCCCATGAATTACGTATCAGTAGTGCTCCGGTTGTTTCTTTGTTGCAACTGGTGTTTTTAATCTTGTAGTTGTCATCATAGCCTACTGCAATAATTGCATGTCCCCATTGGGCTGATTCGCCTGGGCAGGGATAGGGGATGTTGCCGGGTTTGTCGGATTCATCAAATGATTGAAAACCCCAGAAGCCAAACATTGAAGGGATGCCTGCTGCTAAGTATTGTTTAACGGAGTTGAGTGCGTCTTTACCAGCTATGTTCTGTCCCTGTGGATCATGACAGA
>JAVVFR010000020.1:0-11414 GCA_032250595.1 Bacteroidales bacterium
CTGTTTTGCATCAGGAGCCATGCCACCTTCGGTTTTTTCAAAGATATTTTTAAAAACATCTGCCAACTTCACCTCCTCCTCAGCAGCAAAGATTGATATCTCATCTAATGAACTAATCTTCTGGCTGGCAAAGGCCGGAGCTCTTTTGCCGTCGAGCAAAGATTCAACAATAAAACCATTGCGAGTTGTAGCGATCATTTTGTAGAGGCCAGGCTTTCCGCCAATAGAAAGAATTTTACTAAAATCCATAACTTTTTATTTAAAAGATATTTTTACAAAAGTAGTTATTCCATAAATACGATCGAAAGAAATTGGATTAATTGCAATTCATGTATCATTTTAAAAATTAAATTAAACCCGTTTAAGCAGAATATAGTTTTTAAACCCACTGATTTGCCTTCCACCATTGATGTGTTGTTCTAACCAGGAAAGGATACGATATTTCAGACGTTCGTGTTTATGCTTCTTTCTGTATTTTGGTATATTTCCTGAATATTGAAGTTGGTCTTCCCAGTCAAACCTTTTAATCCATTCCTGCATCACAGCGGGATGAGAATCGTTAAACCATGCCAGGCGGTTAAGCGGGCCATAATCAAATTGATAATGACGCTGTAGTTCCATCTCAGCTACCTTTGAAGCACCTTTATGAATGGTATCGAGGGCTTTCGATTTTTTCTGCATCAATGCCGGAGGCCTGACCCAGCCGTAATGGTAAATACAGGCATCTAAAGCTACTACTTTCAACTTATATGTTCCTTCCTGTTGCCGGTAATTAATGCCATCGAAATCCGGTATTCTTCTGAACGACTGTGCCGATTCCCAGGAGTGTATCTCAGGGTCGTTCCTCACAATCCTTATCTCATTTTTATACCAACAGTGCGACAAGTGGTAATGATTGAAGTCGCCCCAAAAGTGTTTGTATTTGAAAAGGAATCCCTCCACCTCTTTATCATCGAGAAATCGTTCACACATTTCCCGGATATGATTCAAATACTTCTCGTGCACTACTTCATCGGCCTGCAGGTAGAAAAGCCAGTCGCCGGTGCAATGCGATTTAGCAATATCGGTTTGATGGGCATTCTCCATCCCCTTAGGATACTGCTCAATATCCCAAACGGTATCGATGATCTTCACCTTTGGGTCATCAATAGAAGCTACTATTTCTCGGGTTTTATCATCATCATCGCAATCACCTATCGCGATAATGAATTCATCGACCAATGGCAATACTGATTCAATCACTGCCTTAACAGGATAAAACAGTTTTTCGGCATTCTTCACCATAGAGAAACCACTGATTCTCATATTAATTAAACATTTGCAGGTTATAGAGTTTTTTATACATACCGTCTTTTTGCATCAGTTGTTCATGAGTACCTGTTTCAATGATCACACCTTCATGGATAACAATAATTTTATGAGCGTTTTTGATAGTAGACAGACGGTGTGCTATTACAAGAGAGGTACGGTCTTTCATCAGATTATCCAGGGCTTCCTGAACAAGCATTTCCGACTCTGTATCGAGGGCAGAGGTAGCTTCATCAAGGATCAGGATAGGAGGATTTTTCAATACAGCCCTGGCGATACTTAATCTTTGCCTTTGACCGCCGGAGAGCTTCGATCCTCTGTCACCTATATTGGATTGATACCCATCCTCCATCATTTCGATAAACTCATGGGCATTGGCTACCTTTGCTGCTTCGATAACATCTTCCATACTGGCACTCTCAACACCGAAAGTGATATTTTCAAAAACTGAATCGTTAAACAATATAGGATCCTGGTTCACATTACCCATAAGGCCTCTTAGATCTTTAATTTTTAAACGCTTAACAGAGTTCCCATCGATCAGAACATCGCCATCCTCTACATCATAGAAGCGTGGCAAGAGATCGGCGATAGTAGTTTTGCCGCTACCTGAAGGACCTACCAACGCTACCGTCTCGCCTTTGTTTATGGTGAATGATATCTTATTTAACACCGGTTTTTCAGCATATCTAAATATAACATCCCGGTACTCAATTTGTGAATTAAATTGCTTAACAGGTTGAGCATCATGACTGTCAAGGATAGTGTTGGTGGCATTCAACACATCATTAACCCGTTCGATAGAAGCAAGTCCTTTCTGGATACTGTAATGTGCTGTTGAAAAAGTCTTTGCAGGGGGTATTATTTGGGAAAAAATCAGGATGTAGAAAAAGAAGAAGTTAAACTCCAGGTTTGAATTACCGCCAATAATCCGGTATCCGCCATACCAAACCAGCAGAGCTACTGCCACAGTTCCAAGAAACTCTGTAAGTGGAGAAGCCAGGTAGCGCTTTCTTGCTATCCTTGTCATCAGGGTGGTGTACTCTTCATTACGGTTAAAGAAGATCTTCCATATCCTCGACTCAGCAACGAATGCTTTTATGATACGCATCCCTCCAAGAGTCTCCTCCATTATAGACATAATGAGGCCAAACTTTTTTTGTGCTTTATTCGATGTCCTTCTTAAAGTACGGCCTAATAAACCAATAATATACCCTGACACCGGCAGCACCACCAACGCGAGTAAAGTTAATTGCCAAGATGTAAAGAAAAGAATAAAGAGGTATATCAATATTGTGATAGGAGAGCGGAATAAAGCTTGCAAAGCACTAAGCACAGACCATTCAATCTCTTGAATATCTGATGTCATACGCATCATCAGGTCTCCTTTTCGCTCTTCAGAGAAGAAGCCCAACGGCAACTCAAGTACTTTTGCATAAATCCTATTTCGCATATCCCTGACCACCCCCATACGAACAGGTGCGAGAAAATACATCGCAAGGTACATAAAGGTATTCTTGATGAGGGAAAAGATCACCATCCAGATAACAATAAGCATCAATGCGCTACTCTTGCCGTAATTGGCAATATATACACCCAACTGATAGCTGATAATATCTTTCAGAGAATCTACATTAAAACGAAATTGAGAAATTTCATTTACCGGTGCTTCAGAACCTACAATAATTTCCAAAAACGGAATTACCATACCGAGTGAGAATACCGAGAAGACCACAGCTAAAAAGGTAAAAACGATATGTAGTATCACATATCGCTTATAGCTTAACACCTGTTTAAAAATTTTTATTACATCTTTCATTATCTTGTTCTGTTGATCACTTGTTGATGGCTATACCCTCTGTAATTCTGAGGTGTGATACGCAGCATCTCTTCTTTGACTGCTTTAGTAACATCAAGGTTATTAATAAACTGTTGAAGGGTTGTTTTGGTAATCTTCTCACCTGTCCGTGTCAGCTGCTTTAGCTTTTCATAGGGTGTATCCACCCCTTCTCTACGGAGTATTGTTTGTATTGCTTCCGCTATCACCGCCCAATTTTCTTCCAGGTCAGCATCGATGGTCTTCGTATTGACTTTCACTTTTCCCAGCCCTCGCAACAATGAACGGTATGCGATCATAGCGTGAGCAAAAGGTACGCCGATATTACGGGAAACGGTAGAGTCGGTAAGGTCTCTTTGCAAACGGCTTACGGGTAATTTAGCAGCCAGGTGTCCAAAAAGGGCATTGGCGATACCGATATTACCTTCTGCATTTTCAAAATCAATGGGGTTTACCTTATGTGGCATGGCCGATGAACCTATCTCTCCTTTCACAATTTTCTGCCCGAAGTAATGCATAGAGATATAGGTCCAGAAATCCCTTGCGAGGTCGAGCATAACATTGTTAATTCGCATAAAAGCATGAAAAAGAGCTGCCAGATTATCGTAATGTTCAATTTGTGTTGTTACTGCCTGACGCGACAATCCTAATTTTTTTTGCAGGAAATCATTACCAAAATCCACCCAGTCGATACCCGGATATGCCACAACATGGGCATTAAAGTTCCCTGTGGCACCACCAAACTTACCGTTAAAAGGTATCTGTTTCAGCAGGGTGATTTGTTGCTGAATTCTCTCAGCAAAAACATATATCTCTTTACCAAGCGATGTAGGAGAGGCAGGTTGTCCGTGGGTATGGGCAAGCATTGGTATATCAACCATATCATCAGCCATCCTTATCAGCCTTCCTGTGAGTACCTCCATCAATGGGATTATCTCCTGTTGAACCGCTGCTTTCACGGAGAGAGGCACAGCTGTGTTGTTAATATCTTGTGAAGTGAGCCCAAAATGCACGAACTCTGACCATGGAGCAAGGGAAGTGTTTTGTATTTTCTCTTTGATGAAGTACTCAACAGCCTTCACATCATGGTTTATCTCTTTCTCTATCTCTTTCACCCTTACGGCATCATCATCAGAAAAATTTTCAGCCACTGCCAGCATCATCATCTTGCCTTCGTCAGGCATATCTTTCATCTGTGGCAATGGCAGGGCGGCCAAGGCTAAAAAATATTCCACTTCCACAAAAACACGATACCGTATCAAAGCTGCTTCAGAGAAATATCCGGCAAGCGAGGCAGTATAGTTTTGATACCTTCCATCTACCGGCGAGAGCGCAAATAAAGAAAAATTTTTCATAATATGTAAATTAACAGACAAAGATAATGATTTAGCGTGATTATTTATCACACTTTTGCCTTTTCCCATCTTTTAGATACCAGAAATATCAAAGACATTCCGGCAATCAGCAACGCATAAAGGTATTCTGCTGTCCACACATGCGCAACTTCCCCCGACCATCTATGAGCCATCATCCAGGCAAACCATACGTAACCCACAAGTGTAACAACCTCTATAATCAAAGCTATTTCTGTTCTCCCGGTACCCGAAACTGCATTAAAAAGCATAAAAGCTATCCCAAGAACAACAGCTGCCCCTGAAATAACCAACATTACCGGAAAAGCCATACTTATTAACAGAGGGTCATTAGAGAAAAGTGACAGGATAGTTTCGGAAAATGAAAAGAACAACACTGTGATTAAAGCTACAGAAACCACCGATAACACCAAAATCCGTTTGAGGCTATACCACAACATATCCGGCCTTTTCCTGCCGAGGTAGTAACTGACCATCGTATTTGTTGCTGAAGAATAGCCCCATACCGGGAGGAGCAATACGATGTATGAGGCTCTTACTATCTGAGAGACAGCTAATTCCATTTCCCCCAGATGTTCTATGATAATAAAAAAGATAAACCAGGTGCCTATAGAAGCAAAATTGGTAAGCATCATCGGGCTTGCTATACGGAATATCCGGAGAAAAATTTTGAGTCTGAACTTCACAAACCGGAAAAGACTGTACTTTTTATAATCGATAACAATTAGGGTATATAATACGACGATACCAGTGGTTGCCATTTCAGCAAACATCGATGCCAGGGCTGCACCCCTGATGCCCATTTCGGGAAAACCCAGATTACCGAAAATCAATACATAATCGAAGAAGATATTGATCAACGCCATTGCAACAGTGGTATAGGCGATAATAGGTGTTCGTCCGATCCCTACGAAGAAAGCACGAAAAGCCATATTTACAAAAGCGAAGAAAATTCCAAAAGCCCTGATATCCAGGTACTCTATAGTGGCGTGTAACACATCGTCGGATACCATAAACCGCTGCAGTATCTGAGGAGCATAAAACTTTATAATAACAAAAACAATAGCAGCCAGCATCAACAGAAAATAGAAAGCATGCTCCCAAACTCTTCCAATCTTTTGGTTATTGCCTTCTCCCAAACGTCGCGCTATGATAATCTGCGCTCCTGTCCCGAAACCAAAAGCCAGCATGATAAAAGCCAGATAAAACACACCACCTATCGCCGATGCACCCAAAGCAATATGGCCTACATGCCCCAGGAATGCTGTGTCGGTAATGCTGATAATATTCTGAGCAATACTGCCCAAAATTATCGGCAAGGATATATACAAAGTCTTTCTGTATATCAACCTGCTCTTCCTGTTTAAGATACTATTTGTATTCATTTGCGGCTGCAAAACTAATGGATTTTTACCTAATTGCCGTGTCAGAATTGGGTTGATTTTGCTACTTTTGAAAAATATTCGAAGATTATGACTAAGGAAAAGATAAAAGTTACAGCCGTTTCATATATCAATACGCTGCCATTTATTTATGGCCTTCTCAATTACCGTAAGCTTAAAGATATTATCGAACTTAAATTACTTACACCGGCAAAATGTGCTGAAACATGGATTCAGGGCGAAACAGATATCGCCCTGTTGCCGGTGGGAGCTATGCAGCAAAGCGATATGGACCATATATGCTGTAATTATTGTCTTGGTGCTACCGGTAAGGTAAAAACAGTGCTTCTTTTTTCACAGCGGCCGATAGAAGAGCTCGATACAATCTTTCTTGATCATGAATCGAGGACTTCTGTGTTGTTGATCAAGATTATTGCGCAACATTTTAAACATATTAACCTTCAATACCGCAATTATAATCCAGGACTTCCCCTGCGCGATAATGAGGGCTTGATGCTGATTGGTGATAAGACCTTCGGGTATGTTTCAGATTTCACATACCAATATGACCTGGCAGAAGAGTGGCACCATCATACAGGGCTGCCTTTTATATTTGCTGTGTGGGTAGCACAAAAAGAAGTCGACAAAAATATAAAAAAAGTTATTGATGAAGCACTTGGTTGGGGATTGACACAGATCGACAAAGTTGTTGAGCATTATAACAACGACCTGCTAACCAAGGATGAGCTTAGGAGATATCTTACTGAAAATATAAGCTTTACGCTTACAGACAAAAAACTGGAAGGGATGCAGTTGTTTTCCTCGTTGGTAAAACTATATAGTTAGTAAAGAGGGGATATTATATTTTCTCCGCAGAAAAAAGTGAAACAGCATAATAAGTTAATGGGTTACGATGAACAAGTTTATCTTTTTTTCTGTGCTTGCTGCTGTTTGCGCTGCATATCTTCCAGCCGTTTCTGGAAACCCGATTTCTTCTTGGGTTTTTTCTTTGACATCTCAATCTTCTTTCTCAGCTTATCTTCATCAATAAATTTCCTAAAAACAAACATCTGAGCGAAAGTAATCATATTGGCAAGAAAATAATAGTAACTCAATCCGGAGGCATAGTTATTAAAGATACCGAGAAACATCACCGGCATAATATACAGCATCAGTTTCATACCGGGCATCTGGTTGGTACTGGCCATCATCTGATTGTTCAGATGAGTATAGAAGATAGTCGATACGGTCATAAGCAAAGTAAAAAGACTCACATGGTCGCCATAGAAAGGGATATTAAATCCGAGTTCAAGGATTGAGTCGTATGATGACAGGTCATCTGCCCAGAGGAACGACTGCTGCCGCAACTCAATAGATGCAGGAAAGAACCGGAACAGTGCAATCAGTATAGGCATCTGAAGCAGCGCAGGCACGCATCCCGACATAGGGTTTGCTCCGGCAGCTTTATAGAGTGCCATCGTAGCCTGCTGTTTCTTCATAGCATCTTCACGCTTGGGGTACTTCTTAGCGATCTCGTCAATCTCCGGTTTTAGAAGCCTCATTTTTGCGGAAGAGACATAAGTTTTTCGTGCAATAGGAAAGAGTACAATTTTCAAAAGAATTGTCAGTATCAGGATAATGATGCCATAATTCATTCCTGTTGCTTCAAGCCAGTTAAAGATTGGAATAACAGCAAACCTGTTTATCCAGTGTAACAGAAAACCCCATCCCAGCGGGATCTGTCGTTCAAGGTTCAGATCATACTTTCGAAGTATCTTGTATTTAGTGGGGCCAAAATAGAAATGTAAAGGTATCGTATAGTCATCCTGATTCTCATAGTGCAACCCTATTTCCCCTTCCATAGAACGCAGATACCTGTCGTTAACATTTTCTTTGGATTCGTCAGTAAAGACCTTGAGATCTGAATAAGTAAATGCGTTTTCTGCAATAAGCACTGAAGTAAAAAACTGTTGCTTAAATCCTACCCATTTAATACTTGTAGGTATTTTCTCTTCGCTGTCTTTGTTTTCAGATAGGTTATCTACACTTCCTTCATCATTCATATAATAAATGGTTGGGCCTGAAAAACGATTGACTGTCTTCTCCTTTTTACGAAGGTCCATCGACCAATGCACCGGTATGGCAAGTGTACTTTCAACGATATCCTCCATCCCTTTAAAACGAATATCAAAATCAACCATATACTCATCCTTTTTCAGGGTGTATCGGTATTCGATATATCTGGTTTTGTCAACACCAGCATCATTGCTATCAGGGTAGAGGCGCATACCAAACACAAGCACATCATTATTATTGAGCGACAAACGTTTATTTCCTTTTACTGATGCATCATAATAGAAGGGTTGGAAAAAAAGATCACTGCTATTCACATTTTTTCGTCCGGCAAAAAACTGCATATAAAATTCACTGCTCTCCTCCATAAAAAGGATTAACGGCAAGGAGTCGTAGGTTTTATATTCCTTAAGTTCCACAGAGGTTATCCTGCCTCCTTTATTAGAAATAGCAATAGCAACCAGATCATTCTCTATGATATAGTGAGCAGTATCACCGGTATAAGAAGAAGCAAAAGGCCCGCTAAAAGTTTGTTGTGTAATTTTCTTTACGGTATCATCCACAACATTTGTTATTTCACCAGAAGTGTTTTCAGAGATAGTTGCCGGGGTTTTTGCTACGGCATCCACCATGGTTAATGAATCCCTGCTTTGTTGCTGTTCAGCAACCATTTGCTCTCTCTTTGCACGCTCTTCCATCTCTTTTATCTCTTCTTCTGAAGGTTTATTCAGATAGAAGAACCCGATCATAATGGCAAAAATCAATACCAGGCCAATAATTGTATCTTTATTCATAACACTTTATATTTTCACAATTTCAACATTTACGCAACTTTTACACTTATACAGTTCTGTTTTTATACAACAAGGCTGCTTTGACAAAATCAACAAAGAGGGGATGTGGCGCTGCCACAGTACTGGAATACTCAGGATGAAACTGCACCCCAATAAACCAGGGGTGTTCGTTCAACTCCATTATTTCCACCAAATTTGTCTCCGGGTTAAATCCAACAGGAACAAAGCCTGCCTTTACAAATTCATTTTTATATTTTTCGTTAAACTCATAACGGTGTCTGTGCCTTTCAGAGATATGTGTTTTTCGGTATGCCCGGTATGCTTTGGTATCTTTCGTCACATCACACTTATAGGCACCCAGTCGCATCGTGCCACCTTTGTTGATGATCATTTTCTGTTCTTCCATGATATCAATCACCGGGAAGGGTGTGTTCTCATCAATTTCTGTAGAGTGTGCGCCTTTCATCAGCAGCACATTACGGGCAAACTCAATAACTGCACACTGCAAACCCAGACAAATACCGAAGAACGGCACCTGGTGTTTACGGGCATAAGCGATAGTACTTATTTTCCCTTCAATACCCCGGCCACCGAAGCCCGGTGCCACCAGAATGGCATTTATCGATGAGAGCTTTGCTTCTGCATTTGCGTCATTAATATCTTCGGAATGCAACATATTCAAGTTTACATGTACTTTATTTTCCACCCCTGCGTGAATAAGTGATTCAATAATGGACTTATAGGAGTCTTTCAACTCAACATACTTACCCACAAGTGCTATATTCAGCTCATCCTTATAATTTTTCAGGTTTGTAAGAAAATCCTTCCATTTCTTCAAATCAGGTTTGGTCTTGATCACCACACCCATTTTTCTCAGTACAACTTCATCGAGCTTTTCCTCATGCATTAGTACCGGAACGTTGTATATCGATTTGGTATCGATAGATTCAATAACAGCTTCGGGATTAACATTACAGAAGAGCGCAATCTTCTGCCGGAGCTGTTGGTTCAGCGGATGCTCTGTACGACACACCAGCACATCAGGTTGCACACCAAGTTCCAGAAGAGCCTTCACCGAATGCTGTGTAGGCTTGGTCTTCAACTCACCGGCAGCTGCCAGATATGGCACCAGTGTCAGATGAATGACCATACAGTTCTTCCCTTTCTCCCATCGTAACTGCCTTACACTCTCGATATAGGGCAGTGATTCAATATCACCTACCGTTCCGCCAATCTCTGTTATAACAAAATCAAATTTCCCAGTATCGCCTAAGAGTTGAATAGCATTTTTTATCTCATCAGTGATATGAGGGATAACCTGAACTGTCTCTCCAAGGTATTCCCCTTTTCTCTCCTTCTCAATAACTGATTGATAGATCCTGCCGGTGGTCACGTTGTTGGCCTGTGAGGTGCGAATATTCAGAAAGCGTTCGTAATGCCCCAGGTCAAGGTCTGTTTCGGCACCATCATCGGTTACATAACACTCTCCATGCTCATATGGGTTGAGGGTTCCCGGATCGATATTGATATAAGGATCCAATTTCTGAATAGTAACATTATAACCACGAGCCTGCAAAAGCTTAGCCAGGGAGGCAGAAATAATACCTTTACCAAGTGATGATGTTACTCCACCGGTCACAAAAATATAATTGGTTTTCGGCATGGAACTACGTTTTGATTTTATTACGCAACAAAACTAATAAATTACCGGTAATAAAAAAGGGTATCACGACAACATTGTTTTGTAAATATTGCCATGCTACAAAAAAACAACTTAAGCAAACGATAAACTGAAAAGGAAAACAAGCATAAAAAATCCGAATAAATAACAATTCAAATTTTCAATTTGCAAATACAATTACATCCATAAAATACTGACATTCTTAAACAACATCAGCAATGGGGCAACCGACACTAACTACTGCCCCAGGTAAGCCTTGAGGAGTTTACTCCTGGATTTATGTTTCAGTCTCCTGATGGCTTTTTCTTTAATTTGCCGGACTCTTTCGCGGGTAAGGTCAAATTTAGCACCTATCTCTTCGAGTGTAAGGCCATGGTTCATGCCGATACCATAATAAAGGTTGATCACCTGTTGTTCTTTTTCTGAGAGTGTTGACAATGAACGTTGTATCTCCTTCATCAGCGATTCCCGAATAAGGGGTTCATCGGCACTGGGGCTGTCTTTATTAACAAATACATCAAACATATTGGTATCTTCGCTGCTACTCAGAGGGGCATCCATAGAGAGATGTTTTGGTTGATTTCCGAGCGCTTTCACAATTTTGGCATGTGGGAGTTCCATCAGGTCGGCAATCTCTTCAGATGAGGGTGGCCGCTCCAGCTGTTGTTCCAATTTTGCAAATGCCTTACTGATTTTATTGAGCGATCCTACCTGGTTGAGGGGCAAGCGAACGATTCTGGATTGTTCAGCCAATGCTTGCAATATAGATTGCCTTATCCACCAGACGGCATACGAAATAAACTTAAATCCTCGTGTCTCATCAAAACGTTTGGCTGCTTTAATAAGGCCGAGATTCCCTTCATTGATAAGATCGGGCAGGCTAAGCCCTTGATTTTGATACTGCTTAGCCACAGATACCACAAACCTCAGATTGGCCATACAGAGCTTATCCAACGCACGTTGGTC
>JAVVFR010000021.1:0-11222 GCA_032250595.1 Bacteroidales bacterium
CCCTCTTTAATCGAGCGATAAACAATCATATTTATAACTCATTATATTTATCTGCTTTACCTTTTGCTTTCTCAACCGGATATTTTTCTCCGTTTTTTCTGATTTTCTCCAATACGATATCTTTAACATTAAAATCATGTTTTTCTGCAAGTAAAAAGGAGAAGGCAAAAATATCTGCCAGCTCTTCTTTGATCCTTTCTTTATTTACTTTTTCAGAATCTTCAATTGTTTTCCATAAGAAAAGTTCGTTGAGCTCTGCTGCTTCTATAGAAATAGCAGTTGCCAGATTTTTTTGTGTCATGAAATTGCTTCCAGTTCCTGGCTTCTCTGAACGCTATTAAAGCCCGGGTGATTTGTTCAAAGTCTGTCATTGTAAATATTTGCTTATGAATAGTATTGTATTGTGCTCAAATGTAGTAAAAGTCGTTCGAAGTAGCAAATTTGTTTCATATACCTGCATATTTTTAATTAACCCCTAATCCTTCAAGAAAAATTAATCTAATTGATTTGCCTATTTTACTTCGATTTTGTTTATTGCGACTGTTTAATATGATTTTTAGATTTGAATAAAGTATTTAGTTATGAAAAAAAAACCGCTATTCCTCTTTTCTGTATTAATGATGTTTCTGGTGTGTTCTGCAGTTGCCCAGGACAATGAAGCATTCACCATAAATAATGTAGAAGAGCATGCCTCTTACGAAGCTGTTTACAAAGCTTTCCGGGAGCTGAAGTTACCTCATCCGAGTATCAACAAGGGTGCCCACTCGGGTATCTCGGGTTATGTTACTTACAGCAATTTGATGTTTAAAAACCGTTTTAAATACGGTATTGCATGGGATGAAGGATCACTGACAATCTTTATCACCGAAAAACAATATTACAGTGAAAACGGATGGGTTGAAAACCTCTTACCCATGTCGAAGAATCAGCTGAAAAAGCAGCTGGATCCCCTTGAAGAGAAGTTGAAAACGTTGCTTAAAGAGAAACCTTTTATCGAGGGAAAGGCAGTGGGGGATCCAACCGGCGATAATCAGCCCGGTATCTACGAAAAGATAGCACTTATACGTACCGACGATCCTGCCCTCGAAGTGCTGATGATGGCGGAAGGCACCGAAGTAGCCGGGTTTGACTTAAAAGACGATTATTCCGGTGTGGAATCGTTTGTATATATGGCATCACCGGAGCGTGCTCCTTTCATCATCGTTTTTGATGAAGATGGTAAGCCGGTGCATGCTACCGTGGCAGGGTTCATGATCGATATCTACAATGTAACCCAAAACGCTATGACTGTTGGGTTATTCGACACCACAGGTGCATTTCTGGGTGACGAGACAGTAACGCTCGATCGTGAACGCAGTGGTACCTTACACCCCGATAACAAGGGCAAAGGAGGGCCATCGGGTTTTTCAGCCAATATTGTATTTGACGCTTCCTTCACTACGGATGAAACAGAGACGCTGTCGAAAATGCTGGATCTGACTATATTGGCTGCTAACGGTGTCATGTGTGTTGCTACCATGCCAACAGGACTCGGTGCATTGGTGCCTTGCGGTTCGTTTATGGTGGGTGCATCAATGATGGTGCTTCCTGAAGCGTCGTTTGCCTATAAGCAACTTGCTAATGTTGACCTGACTCTGTCGCTTATCCCTTTTAAAAATCCGGTTAAAACTGCGGAAAATATTGGTAATGTCGCTTATGTGATGAAAACAAGTATCGAATCTGTCATGAAATATTTTTCAGATGATGCTGCAAATAATGAGATTACCGTGACCGGCCCTTATGAACTGCGACTCGGGGCGTTCGGCGAGCTTGGTGATCCTATCACAATTTATGTACGATCCACTGAAAAAATAGCCCCACTTTTGTACCGATGTGCTTCTGATGCAATTTTTATTGAAGAGATTGAAAAGGATAGTTATGGCTACAGAGAAGGGCACCTTTGCCTTGAAGTACTCGCATTGCGCCCTGAAGAAAATGGTAGTGTGGAGATTATTTTCTCTCAAAATATTGCCGGTAAGGGAGAGATCAATCGCAAGAAAACTATTATCGTAAAATCTCCAAACTATTACTACCTTCCTTCTTGCGATGACCTGCTGAAGGAAGAGATTATTACAGCAGATCAATATATAGAGTGTGATGATGATAACTATGAATGTACTGAGATATTAGATAAACGTGGGGATATTGTAATTACCAGCGATAAGGAGATGCTTAGCATTATATTGAATGAGCATGTTTTATCGGCTACCGCCATTACGGATCCTGACATGAAGCTCAACAGTGAAAAGCTCAATTATGTCAGAAAATTATGGAAGCCTGATGGTACGCCCTATCCTGCTGATGAAGCAGGGGCACTGCGCGATTTTGTGAAGAAAGCCCCTTGTGCATGCCAATGGTTAGGTGTTGGTGATGCCCGGGACCTTATCTCTTTGGGCAATGAGGGCAAAAGCAATCTCGCTGTTTTGGATGAAAAGATTGAAACACTGAGAAAAAATGCCACAGCAGAAAACTGGAATGAGACGGAAGAAATGATCAAATCAATCAAGGGCCAGATGGATACTATTAGAGCCGAATATGAAGTGAAAATGAACAACATTGCTGCCAAAAAAACCATCAGCTGGCCTACCTTCAAATCAGATACCAATAGTTTTTATAAACAAGGTGAAATCGTGGAGGTATACGGTGTTAGATGGAACAGCGGTATGAATCCTGATATTCTTATCACAATACCTTTTACACCCATAAGGAAAATGAAAACAATTGAATACTACAAAGGATTTTCCCGGACATTTCAGCTTGATATTGATGCACTGTATGTATCTTTTGAAGACGGTACCGACAAGCCATTGAAGTTAGGTTTTTCCAGTGTCCTGAACAAAGAATTCAACAGCGGAATCATCACAAGTTTTATTCGGTTTAATAAATTCAGTAACGATATAAAACGTGTAAACTACTATAATTCACGTGCAGATGCTACGGAAATTAAGTAGCTTTAATTGTATGGTTTCCTTTTTTGTTTTCTTTACTACGGCAAATAATGCTTTTGAAATAATATTGGATGAATAGTATGATTGTCGTGCGAATAGGGGTTTTATAAAAAACTTACTATAAAATTTGACTGCTTTTAAATAAATAGTATTTTAGCCCGGTGATATTAAATTATTATGTAACTCAGGGAAGAGAATAGCTGTTGAATAATGATAATTGGTTCTTTCTTGTACCCTGTATCATATACCAATAAAGCAATTTTCCAAAAACAAACTCCAATGGCATTGGTATGTCACAATGGGTATATTTTTATTCTTTATAAAAATATACGAAATAGGTATTGCAATTGCTTAAAAACTGTTGAAAATAGCGTGATAAAAACACAATATATTGTTGTGAATGCTTAGTTTCTGGATTATTAAAAACAAAAACAATTTACTTATGAAGTTTACCGGACTTTTCATTAAACCGTTATGGATAATATTCATTGTTTTTCTCACGGGCACTTCTGTCGGCAGTCAGGATCTTTTATCGGCAAGGCAGTCAAGTTTTTATACGTATATCTTTCAGCTCAGTGACCAAGAGGCCAGGAAGATTTATAAAAACGATTTATGGGTTGTAGATACTACCTTTTTTCATTCGCTCGTTGATTCGTTTCCAACCGACAGTGCATACAAAGGTGCTTTACCGAAAGGACACTATCTGAAAGCCTGTGCCAAAAAAAATCGTTTGTCTCTCTCTATTACTACTGTGCAGCCTTTTGAACTGTTTATTATGAACAACACCACGGATTTGTCGGTTCAAATGGTTGATCTTAAAGGATCTGTCATTCCTGATGCTGACATCAGGGTGGGATGGAAGCGGCTTCGTTTTGATGAAGAAACACAATCTTATGTAGATAAAAAGTCCAACTGTAAAGGATTGCTTACCGTGACGTATAATGGGTTTACCGCTTACTATAACCTGGACCGGCAGTGGAATAATCCTGCTATAAAACGGGGTGCACAAAAGGTGTTGTATAGCGTGCCACTGCGATATGTATGGATACCGGTGCGTTTTGTGGTGATGCTACCTGTTGATGCTGTGAAATTGGCATTTGATGGATATCCTTCCGGAACTATGTATCAGGTTTCCAGATTCTTTGTCAGGCTTTTCAATGCTACTGCCTGTATTTTTGATGATTATTACTGTGATGCATATCCTTTAAATAATTTCTCCCGAAAACACAGAGGCTATATTGTTTTCAACAAGCCAAAGTATCAACCGGGTGATACGGTTATGTTTAAGGCTTTTTTAGTCAGAAAAAACGGAAAACCTGTGAATAAACCGGTTACTGTTAAACTGCATTCCTACCGTAAAAGCCATGATCTTACAACGCTAAAACCCTATAGAAAGGGTGGTTATGAATACCGGTTTTTACTTCACGACTCATTAGCGCTTAATCTCGATAGCTATTATTATATCACCTTGCAGCGTAATGAACGAAAACAATATATCTCGGGCTCTTTTAAATATGAGGATTATGAGCTTACCGGCAATAAGCTTTCTGTAAGACTGGAGCGTGCAGAACATTATCGTGATGCCGGGTTAAAGCTTTATGTAAAGGGTACAGATGAGAACGAGCTGAGCTTGATGGATGCTAATATCTCGCTGTTGGTTACCCCGGATCATATCAATAAGAGTTATGTGCCCTATTCATTCTTCCCGGATACCCTTCTTTTTCTGCGAAAACCACTGGAGCCATCAGGTGAAACGGTGCTCCTGGTAGATGATAACCTCTTCCCCAAAGCAGATTTTAGCTACGATCTTACGGTGACGATGGCCACCTCCGATAATGAAATTCAGCGCGAACAACGTATCATTCAATATTTCTATGAATCCGGAACTTTAGATATTCAGCTGATTAACGATTCTCTCAGTTTTCGTTACCTGAAAAACGACGTCTCTGTCGAGCGGGATGTTGCCATTTGTGCCAACGATAACTCCGGCAGAAGACATATGATATATAAAGGCTTGGTACCATATACCATTAGGGTGAACCCAAATTTTGCTTCTTACTCAATAGAGTACAAGGACCAGGAGGAGACCTTTGTGGTTGCACAGACCCCGTCCATGCTGCAATGTATAGCAGAGAGAGACAGTGACTCGGTGTCGGTGGTTGTCGATAATCCACGAAATATTACTTTCTCTTATTCAATCTATCGCGGTAACAAAGAGATAGCAGCCGGTTATGGTGATTCACTGGAGTTTTATGAGCAGGAGCGGAGTAAACATTCTTATTATATTTCGATACGCTATCTGTGGGGAGGTAAAGTGAATGAGGAGAATTTCCCGTTGTTATATTTTGATAAGAAGCTGAATGTAGCAGTGAAGCAACCGGATATCATCTATCCCGGTCAGCATTCCCTGATTGAAGTGTTTGTCACTGATCAGAAAGGACGACCGGTACCCGATGTGGATGTAACTGCTTTTGGGTTGACTAAAAAGTTCAATTACTCCCCACCAAAAACACCTTACCTGGGGAAGATCAGAGGGCAGAAAAAGATGGTCAACGAGTTTTTCTTCCGGAAGCAGTATGATTGGAAGAATGGCTTTTATCTTGACTATACCACATGGAAAGTGTTGGCAGGCCTCGATACGATTGCCTATTACAATTTTATCTATCCCCGGGATTCTATCTACCGTTTTAGTTATCCTGTAGAAGAGGGGATCACCCAGTTTGCTCCTTTTGTTATGTCTCATGGGTCGATGCAACCTGTGAATGTGGTGTATGTGGATAATAAACCCGTCTATTTTAGCTGGTCTACCAACCAAAGGCCTTACTCTTTTGCTGTTGACAGTGGTTATCATCAGATCATTTTACGCACTCCTAAAAAACATATCATTTTCGACAGCCTCTATTTTGAACCGGGAAAGAAATTGATCTTTAGCCTTAACGACAAAGAGTCCTATCCCGGTGTTACTATCACAGATGCAGAACCGTTCTTAAGTGATGTGGAACAACAACAGCTCTTCCGGTATGTATTTCCTTACCGGCATAATTTCAATGACAGATATGCTTTTATTGAACAGGAAAACCATATCCAAAGCCTGATGCCCGAATCCTCAATCCGATACATTGAAAATTATGCAGGGCCTGTATCAGGAGATATCACATTGCATCTCATCGACAGCTTTGCCGTATCGCTGAAACATGAGCCCTTTTTTGAATATGAACTGGCACCACCTGTCCTTAAGATGCGCAGCGTGAGCAAGTACCCATTATTACATGGGTTAAACAACTATCACCCGGATGAGTCATTGACAGATTTAGTGCTTACAAAAGAAAAACTGGTCAAAGAGTGGAACAATTATATCCTGAGAAAAAAGGGGTATTGTAACATTGATCAATACATAAAGGTTGCTCCACCGGGCTTTGGCACGCTCTATTTTCGTTCTTCAGATCATGAGGAGTCCGGCCGGGAAAACCCTATAAATGTTGTGTTGTTGAGATATGACGATACGCTTTTCAAACGGGTTTACCGGGGAAGTACCCGTATTATACGTGTTTTAAGGGAAGGGTATCACCGGTTGATACTTTTTTACCCGGGAGCAGGATATCACGCTGTTGATTCATTATATATCCGGCCCAATGGGGTAAATTTTTATCAGATCAACTTGCCGGAGACATATCAGAAGGATTCATTCAGCACGGTATTGCATAATATGATTGAGGCGGCGCAATATACCCTTAAAAAACATAAGAATATGACTTTTAATTCTTACGAGTATCAATATGCTCCTGCTACCGGAGGGGTGCCATCACGAATGGGCGAATTCTCAGTAAGAGGATCAAGAACCACCGATCAGATGTTTATATCTGCGGAAAGTCAATCTTTGTCTGAAGTTCATGTGGTATCCTATCAAAGGATGTCATCAAGAAGAAAGAGTCGGGGAGATTTTTATGGAGGGGTTGTTGATTTGGATACCGCTTTTCCTGATCCCGAAGATAATAATCAGGGAACTGTGTTGGATGATATGTTTGACCAACGCTCTTCACAGCCTTTTTCGATCCGTAATAATTTTTCTGATTATGCATTCTGGCAGCCAACACTGCGTACCGATATAGATGGGAAAGCATCCTTTGATGTGATTTTCCCTGATGATGTGACAGGATGGGAGACACACTTTCTGGCAATGAATGGTAAAAGGCAGTCGGGACAGTTAAAATCTTTTGTCAGATCATATAAACCTTTGATGGCACAACTGGCTGTTCCCCGTTTCATGGTGCATAATGACACAGCGCTTGTTATCGGGAAAGTACTAAACTATCTGTCTGATACAGTAGAGATTAATACCACTTTCAGTATCAATGATGTGCCGCAAGTTGCTACCACCCGGAAGTGTATCCATGCCTTAATAGATACATTGCCCGTGATCGCTGCCGGTGATTCTGTCACCCTTACCTATACCCTCGATAATGCCAACGGATACTTTGATGGGGAACAACGTGCTGTTAAGGTATTTCCATTAGGGCTTGAAGAGACAAAAGGCAGCTTCTTTATGATGAATAATGATACTGTTATTTCTTTATCGTTCGATACCGCTTTGGGTAAGGTGTTTCTCTTTGCCAATGCCGATATCCTAAGTGTGCTCGAAGACGAAATTGATCATGTGCTCGATTATAAATATCAGTGTAATGAACAGATCGCTTCAAAACTTAAGGCGTTGCTTGCTAAAAGAAGCATCATGCAATACCGCAATGAGAAATTCAGGGAGGATAATACGGTAAATAAACTCATTAAACTCCTGGTAAAAAACAGAACACCTAACGGTTTGTGGGGTTGGTGGAAAGATGCTGAAGAGAACAAATGGATAAGTTTGCATGTCATTGAGGCTTTGCTGATGGCCGAGACATATGGATATCAAATCAATATTGATAAACAACAACTTACAGGTAGATTGTTGTGGGAGCTTGATATGGCAACGGCCTTCTCCGACAAAGTAAGTATCCTTATGATATTAAAACTCTTTGATGCTACTGTGGGATACAACACATACATCACTGCTCTGGAGAAAACCGGCGAAATGTCGTTCAATGACAAATTGCTTCTTGTCAGACTCAAACAGATGGTTCAGCAAGACTACAATTTGGATTTTTTATGGCCCTATCGTAAAGAGACTATTATGGGTAACCTCTGTTTCTCTGATACGGCTGTCAATGATAACTTATTGGTCAATGATATCCAAAACACCTTGCTGGCTTACAAAATCATTGATTACGATAGTACGCTGAATGATGAATTGTTAATGAAAGTACGAAACTACTTCCTGGAAGTGAGAAGATCCGGATATTGGCGAAATACGTATGAGTCGGCACAGATCATTGAAACGATCATGCCCGGCTTAGCTAGGAGCGCTGCCACACCCTCGAACCCTTTATTGTTGATAGATGGGGATATTAGTAAAACTATTACGCAGTTTCCGTTTTCTATGCAGATCAAGCCTGATAAGAATATAATGGTGTCTAGCAGCGGAGATTTCCCGGTTTACTTCACAGCATACCAGAAGTATTGGAATGAATCTCCTGTTGTACGAAAAAATGATTTTGAAATAACTACACGAATGCACAACGATGCTGCTGCCACACTCATCGCCGGGCAGCCCGTGTCGATGATTGCTGAGGTGTTGGTGAAGAAAGAAGCACAATATGTAATGATAGAATTACCCATACCCGCAGGCTGTACCTATGCTGAAAAACCTGCAGGACATCACCCGGAGACCCACAGAGAGTATTTCCGTAATGAAATGGTGATATTTTGTGAACATCTGCCTGTAGGGAAGTATTCATTTGAAATACCACTTATTTCAAGGTATGCCGGTGTCTATTCCCTTAACCCGGCTAAGGTGTCGCTGATGTATTTTCCGCTGTTCAGGGCAAACAACACTATAAAAACCTCGATCGTGAAATAGTGGGTGTGTTTTGTTTAGAATTTGGTGTCATGAGCATGATCCATAAGTATAAAAAAATTTTTTTTATGGTATCTTTTTTTTACATTTGTTTATTCAAATATACTTTATACAAATAACCAAAACAGTTTTATTATGAAACGACTCTTTTTCTTATCATTGCTGTTAGTTTTCTCTGTATCATCAATTGCACAGTATCAGTATTTCCAAAATTTTGATACCTTATCGTATGGTGATTATATTGGTGTTGAAGATCCTCATTGGACTACCTGGAGCAATAATCCGGGAAGTGTTGAGGATGCCAGGGTTGATACAGTGCAATCTTTCAGTCCGAATAATTCAATCTATTTTATGTCTACCAGTACTAATGGTGGCCCGCAGGATGCCGTACTGGAGTTCGGTAATGAATATAATACCGGGCTTTTTGAGTTTGAGATAACCCTCTTTATCACACCGGGCAAAGGGGCCTATATGAATTTTCAGGCAGAAACAACCATTGGTAATACCTGGGCACTCGATTTCAATTTTATCCAGGACAGTACGATGTACCTCAATGATCAGAATTACCTTTATGTGATGTCGCAATATCCTGTTGGACAATGGTTTAGGTTGCAATTCAATATTGATCTCAATGCCAATATCTGGAAGGTATATCTCGACAGTGTTTTAATAGGAACCTTCCAAAACGATGCCAACCAGATAGCTTCACTGGATATTTTCCCATTGTGTCAGTCAAGTTTTGGTGGCAACGGACAGTCGGAGTTTTGGGTTGATGATATTGGTTTTACGCATACACCCTATAATTTACCTCCTGAGAATGCTGCCCTTTATAATCTGGGTTGGAAACAAGCCACCATTAGTGGATTAGATAATGTGCCTGTTGTTGAGATCAGAAATCTGGGCACTGCTACCATCACTGATTTTGATGTAGTGGTGGATTACAATGGAATGCAGCTTACCAAGAGTGTTACCGGTGTTACGATACCCTCACTGGCTACGTATGCTTTTGAAGTAGATCCGGGGTTCACCATCAACGCGTCAGCAACAACGATCGCTGCATCAGTGGTCGCAGTGAATGGCACCCCCGGTGATGATGACAGCAGTGATGACAGTAAGAGCATTAACTTCATCCCGGTTGTTCCTGCTCCGGGTAAAGTGGTTATTGTGGAAGAGGCTACCGGCACATGGTGTGGATGGTGTCCGCGCGGTGCTGTAGCTATGGAGTTTCTTGCCCGCGACTATCAAGGGCTGGCGCAGGGAATAGCGGTACATAACAATGATCCGATGACAGTGAAACCTTATGACGATGGACTGAATACCATTATCTCCGGTTATCCTTCTGCTACCGTTAACAGGGAAGCAGACATTGACCCCTCCGCAATTTTTGCTCCGATAAATGAGCGCATCACTGAACCTCCAACAGCATGGCTCAGCAATGGTGCATCTTATGATGCTGCCACTGATACATTGCAGGTTTCATTGAAGACGAAATTTGATGCCGCCGCTAACAGCAGCTGGAAAGTAGCTTGTGTACTGATAGAAGATGGTGTCACCGGTACAGCCGCAGGATATGGACAAGCAAACTACTATTCGGGAGGTAGCAATGGTGATCTTGTTATGCCTGACGGAACAAATTGGGCCAACCTGCCTTCTACTGTGCCTGCCAGTCAAATGGTATTCAACGATGTGGCCAGAGCCATAAGCCCCGGATTTACTGGTTATGGCGCTGCTTTCCCCGCTACTGTCAATCCCAACGACAGCTTTGTTTTTAACTTCTCCTTTGCTGTTGAACCCGGGTGGGATACCGCTAATATGCATATTGTTGGTATGCTTATTAAACCCAACGGAAGAATTGACAATGGAAGCTCTTCTTCTGTGTCTGAAGCTCTTGAAAACGGCTTTGAACCCGGCCTCCAGATTGTGGGTATGGAAAGTTTGGCAGGACCCGATTTTTATATGAAAGTGTTTCCCAACCCCGCTGTTAGAAATGAGATCGTTGCTCTTAACCTTTATACTACCGATAAGAAAGCGGAGGTGATCATCAGAGATATCAACGGGAAAGTAATATCCATAAATTCTTATACCACTGCAAAAGGTAATAACAAATTACTTTTAGAAACAACCCGGATGGTTGCAGGGACATACCTGGTGCAGGTTATTACCGAAAATAAAAGTGAAACACATCGGTTGATCGTTGTGGGAAGATGAGTGAATATGATAGGTGATATCTATTCTTAGAAATATATAAAAAGCCCCCGTGCAAAAAGGGGCTTTTTTGTAAGATC
>JAVVFR010000400.1:0-1930 GCA_032250595.1 Bacteroidales bacterium
AGAAAGGGCTTTCGGTGGAAAATATTGGCAAATCAATGCAGTTTTCTTTTGCCCTTGGCTCATCCTATTTCATTGAGATTGCCAAGATCAGGGCAGCACGTTTGTTATGGTCGGCTATTGTAGAGCAATACCACCCGGCGACAAAAGAGGCTGCTTCTATTCATATCCATGGTATCACTTCGTCATGGAACAAAACTGTTTACGATCCTTATGTGAATATGCTTCGGACTACTACAGAAGCTATGTCGGGTGCTATTGCCGGTTGTAACAGCATCAGTGTTAATCCTTTTGACAACCCTTTTAAGCCTGATGACGTTTTCTCACGAAGAATTGCACGAAATCAACAGCTTATCCTTAAGGAAGAAGCTTATCTAAACAAGATTATTGACCCTTCGGCCGGCTCATACTATCTGGAGAACCTCACAAATATTATTGCTGAGGAGGCATGGGAGCTATTTAAACTGGTGGAGAGCAAGGGAGGTTTTTTAAAGGCTGTAGAAACAGGCTTTATCAAGGAGCGTATTATGCAAAGTGCTGAAAAGCAGAAAGAACGGATTGCTTATCGTAAACAGACTATCCTTGGTACCAATCAATATCCTGATGCCGGTGTGGCTATGCTTGACAAGATGAAAAAACCGGTTGTGAAGTCTTATCCGGGACTTAATCTCCAGAGGGCCGCAATGCCATTTGAACTGCTGAGAATGATGACCGAGCAATATGTAAAAGAAGGCAATCCTCAGCCTAAGGTGTTTTTGTTGACTATGGGTGATATAACAATGCGAAAAGCACGTGCCTCTTTTGCCGGGAATTTCTTCGGTTGTGCCGGCTATATCATTGTAAACAGTAACGGTTTCTCTTCTGTTGAAGAGGCTGTTGATGCTGCTCTGGAGAGCGAAGCCAACATTGTGGTGATATGCAGTTCTGATGATGCGTATGCCGAAATAGTTCCGCCCATTACCAAAGAGATTAAAAAACATTCTAAAGAGACAATAGTGGTGGTGGCAGGAAATCCTGTTAATATTATCCAGTCATTGAAAGAGACCGGGGTAGATTATTTTATTCATGTAAAAACAAATATGCTTGCATCGTTGCAGCGTTTTCATGAAATGATTGGAATAAAATAGAGAAGAACAAATAAATAATAACACAAGATATGAGACCTGATTTCAAAAAGATAGATTTCAAAACGATACAAGCGGATGCATCAACTTCCACAGCTGCAGGAGATCTGTGGCTAACACCGGAGCAGTTATCTATCAAGCGTATATACCGTAAAGAGGATTTGGAAGACATAGAGCATTTACATTATGCTGCCGGCATTCCGCCGTATTTACACGGGCCTTATGCAACCATGTATGTAATGCGTCCGTGGACGATACGTCAGTATGCCGGGTTTTCCACTGCTGAAGAGTCTAATGCTTTTTACCGCCGGAACTTAGCTGCCGGACAGAAGGGGTTGTCTATTGCTTTTGACCTTGCCACGCACCGTGGCTACGACAGCGACCATGAGCGGGTGGTAGGTGATGTGGGGAAAGCCGGAGTTGCCGTAGATAGCATTCTGGATATGAAGATTCTCTTTGACCAGATCCCGCTCGATAAGATGTCGGTATCTATGACTATGAATGGTGCTGTATTACCGGTAATGGCTTTTTATATTGTGGCTGCTGAAGAGCAGGGAGTGAAGCCGGAGCAGCTTGCAGGAACTATTCAGAACGATATCCTGAAAGAGTTTATGGTGCGAAATACATACATTTATCCTCCCGTCCCTTCAATGCGTATCATCGCGGATATCTTTAAGTACACCTCAGCGCATATGCCTAAGTTTAACTCTATTTCAATTTCCGGATATCATATGCAGGAAGCTGGTGCCACAGCGGATATTGAGATGGCCTATACCCTTGCCGATGGTTTGGAATACCTTCGTACTGGC
>JAVVFR010000401.1:0-1922 GCA_032250595.1 Bacteroidales bacterium
AGATATTGTTGGCGGCCCATGCTGCTTTTTATAAATGATCCTGTCTCCTGTGATATTTTGCGTAATACACTAATGATCAGTCCAGGGCAGTTGTTTCTCGGACATCGGGATTTACATGACATGCACTGTCCGCAATACCATATATAATCACTCTCAAGAAGTGTTGCAATCTTTTCATTATTTCCTGATTGTACCATTACTGCCACTGTCCGCGGGTCATAATCATAATATTCCGCAGCCGGACATATAGCAGTGCATATTCCGCAGTTCATGCAGGCATGTAAGCCCTCAATCAAACGGACATCTTGTTGTAGCTTCTTGTAAATATCCAATTGCATATTCTGTGCTTGTATTTTTTTCGTGTGTAAATCTATCTATTTTGCTTCATAAGGTAAACCGTTTATTCACGTATATTTATAAGTATAAAAACTTACTGAACAATGTAAAAATAAAAAAAAGCTAATGTTTAATAAACAACCCCATTTGCTCTTCACTTTTTGATATGATCCTGAAACCATTTGCAGCAGTGGTATCATGTATGCATGCATAAACAGAAAAACGATAAAGATACCCGTTGCGCAAGGGTTCAGTGGCATTGCCGTCGGTATTGAAATACACTATAGTTTGACTTGCAGGGTAACTATTGTTTTTGATATTATAATTGTTGCTAAACCCTCCCCAGATAACACCTTTATCGATACGTGATACCTCAACCACGTAATGATCTGCTCCTGAATAACTTTTCCATTTAAGTGTAGGCATGGAAGAATTAACTGTTTCCGGAATTGGCGACAGGGGGGTGTTTGTTGGTGATTCAAGGGCGACAGAGGGAATTACTGTAACATCTCTTTCCAGCTTGCCACCGGTGAAAGTAAGCAAAATATCGCCTTCCACAGTTAAATCATACGTATCGCCAACTTTTTTATCATTTTTATAGGCTATTATAAGTTGAAATGTTCCATCGGGCACTCTGGAAATAGTATAAACACCGGAGGTGTAATTTGTTGTCAACCCCGGAATTAAATGGCCGCTGATCGGATGAAGCAAGGCAAGATGTATTTCGGCACTATCCGTAAGCTTAAATTCTACACTCCCACTCAACTTCCCTGTGGCGTTTTGTTGCATCTCCACATCAGCAGCACTCATTTTCCCGGCAATCACATTTGTGGTGACAGTATTTGTATTGTACCCGGCTTTCCAGGCAGATAAGGTGTACGAACCTGCTCCGATATTGGGTATTAAAAAATTACCCGTATGGTCAGAAATGATAACATCTCCTCTATTGTTGGCTTCAGCAACGACAAGGGCTCCGGGAACTACTCCGTTTTGTGAGGTCACCTTCCCGGTGATATACCCTGTTTGGTTGTTTTCATGAGGCAGTAAAACAAAATTAGCATGCGTAGTGTGACCCCGGCCAACAACAAAGCTTTCATACTGAATGAAACCGGGTGGATAGGTGCTATATCCTTGCAGGTGTATAATCAATTGGTATGTGCCTGCCGGTATCGTTGCTGTGTAATAACCTGTTGTATCGGTGTTAACGATCGCAACAGGTTCATACATGCCCGCTTTCAGTATAAGAACTCGTGCTCCTGATACCGGTTGCTGCGACTGTGAATCATTTATCCACCCTGATAACTCCCCATCAACTATTTCAGGAGGGGCATTTTTTTTGCATCCTGATGTTTGTAACAACATCAGCGTCAATATCAGAATGATGGTTTTGTGTTGCATAGAGATTGACAATTTTTTGCCGGGATGAAAGTACAAAAAAAAAGAGACAACGGTAAAAATGATAATAAACGAATGAAGAGGAATAAAAATTTCTTTACACCAGATAAAAACTGTTAACTTTGCAGCTTGTAAAATTTTTTGACACAATTAACTGTCATTTTGACTGCATAATGTATTGGCAGGAAATT
>JAVVFR010000402.1:0-1912 GCA_032250595.1 Bacteroidales bacterium
GAGAACCATTAGCTTTGCAGATTCATTTTTTTTATCAGACGGATGAGTGGCTAAATAAACTACAAAATATTTGCTATGGAGGTTGTATATACGGTTGCAGGTGTTGAAAAGCATCTGAATAAAGTCAGGAAAGAAGGGTTTGTCATAGGTTTTGTGCCTACTATGGGCGCGTTGCATAAAGGCCATATATCTTTGATAGAAGCGGCAAAAGAGAAATCTGATTTTGTGGTATGCTCCATTTTTGTAAACCCTGTTCAGTTTAATGATGCCAGCGACCTAAAGAATTATCCCCGCACCCCGGATGATGATATGGTTGTGTTGAAAGAGGCAGGCTGTGATTTGCTCTTCATGCCTTCGGTAAGAGAGGTATATCCGGATGGTGATATCAAAGAGCAATTTGATTTCGCACAGTTGGATAAGGTGATGGAAGGTATTCGCCGGCCCGGACATTTCAACGGGGTGGCAATGGTTGTGAAAAGGTTGTTCGAAATAGTAAAGCCTCGCAAAGCTTTTTTTGGACTGAAAGATTACCAGCAGTTTTGCATTATAAAAAAGATGAGAGATAATTTTAACCTGCCTGTTGAGATTTTAGGATGCGAAACGGTTAGAGAAGTGAATGGCCTGGCTATGAGTTCCAGGAATAAACGTCTCTCAAGTGAACAAAGAGAACGGGCATCAATAATTTTCTCAATGCTTTCAATGGTAAAGGAGCAATTAAATACGCTTACACCGGACGAAGCTAAAGAGAAAGTAGTGTCTGCTATTAATAGTCAAAAGGATATGACAGTAGATTATTTTATTATTGCTGACATTTCATCTCTGCAGCCTATTACGCAATGGGCAGAGACTGATAGCGCAGCAGCCTTTATTGCTGTGCAGGTAGGGCCGGTGAGGTTAATCGACAATCTGAAACTGTATTGATTCTTTATATGAGTGTTATTTTGTCTCTTTTTGATGAAGTGGCGTTAATTTTTGTTAATTTTGCATTCTTATGTTGATAGACGTACTAAAATCGAAAATACACAGGGCCACAATCACAGAGGCCAATCTTCATTATATTGGCAGTATTACTATTGATGTTGATCTGATGGAAGCCAGTGGAATAATCGAAAACGAAAAGGTGCATATTTATAATATCTCTAATGGCGAACGATTTGAAACGTATGTTATCAAAGGAGAACGAGGCAGTGGAGTAATCGGCATCAATGGTGCTGCCGCATGGAAAGCCAAACCCGGGAATCTGGTTATTATCGTAGCCTATGCCGCTATGGTTTTAGAAGAGGCCAAAATCTTCAAGCCAAAAATAATTTTCCCGGATAATCATAATAAACTAAATAAAACCTGATGAATCTGACGGTTACAGCAGGCTATTATTATATCGAAAAAAACAAATCCTGTTATAATGAATAAATGGGTAATTACCATTATAAAATTTGTTCTTTTCCTCGGACTCGGCATTTTTATTGCCTATATATCTATCCATAACCTTACACCGGAACAGACAGCTGAGATCATACAATCTTTCAGAAATGCAAACTATACATGGGTGCTCATTTCCATTGCTGTGGGTATTCTAAGTCATGTAATGAGAACGCTGCGCTGGCAACTACTGCTTGAAACTGTGGGGGAAACACCCTCATTTCGTAATACCATGATTGCGGTGATGATCGGTTATTTTGCTAATATGGCCTTTCCAAGGCTTGGAGAAGTTACCCGGTGTGGGATTTTGCATAATAGCGACAGGATTCCGGTAAACAAGTCGTTAGGAACTGTGATAACCGAACGAATAATTGATCTGGTTACCTTTCTTATTTTATTGGGGGTGGTTTTTGTTACACAATTTGATGTGTTGAATAGTTTCTTTAGTGAAAAAATATTTCCCCAATTTGATCAGAAGTTTGGACTGGGCGCT
>JAVVFR010000022.1:0-11014 GCA_032250595.1 Bacteroidales bacterium
ATCGCATTCCCATTAGGTGCTATTGGGATGGTATGGGCACTGCTGCTCTCCGGATATCATTTCTCATTCACAGCATTTATCGGATTTATAAGTTTAAGTGGTATTGTTATCAACAACTCCATAATTCTTGTGGACTACACCAATCGATTACGTCAAACAGGTATTCCGAAAAAAGAGGCATTGATACAAGCCGGAGAGACACGGTTTATTCCCATCATTTTAACTACCCTGACTACCATTGGCGGGTTACTACCCTTAACACTTCAGGGAGGCAGCCTTTGGGCACCCATGGGTTGGACCATCATCGGAGGGTTACTTGTTTCTACATTCCTTACACTGCTGATCGTTCCGGTTCTCTATCTTCTGTTGATCCGGAAATAAATGCTTTACAAGATTACCATTTCTTTTTCAAGAGACAATTACAGCTCATTCTGAAACAGGTTCATACAACAGGCTTTCCTGCTATGATTCTAAAAATACCACAGATTTATTTTTGCAGCAATACAGTATGCAACAGAACAAATTTCAGTATTAAGTGCAATATAAATTGTCTCTAAATTAGGAAAATGATATTTTTGAAGAATAAACAAAAACGGGAAATGTTATGAGCAAAAAAGGAGTTGAACGTTATATTGATGCCGGCAAAAGAGCTGCCCAATGGCATAGTGAATACAAAAAAAACCTAAAGAAGTGTCGATTCGACACTATCGCAGTTCATGGGGTCTACTCGATGCAGGAGGCACTTGACTTCAATCAGGGCTCCACCATTGAGCCGGTATACAATTCTGCCTCACAGGCGTATCGTGATTCTGATGAAATGGAGGCAGCACTCTCCTACCAGATACCTACATGGTGTTACAGCCGTATTGGCAACCCAAGCATGTACTATCTCGAAGGGGTATTGGCATTATTGGAGACATACGGGACTGATGAAGAGGCCACCTGTTGCGCCACCTCTTCGGGGATGGCAGCTATTTACAGTGCTTGCGAGCCTTTTTTAGTTGTTGATCAACAGAACCCTGATACACCAATCAACTTTGTAGCTACCACACAGGTATATGGAGGTACATTTCAGCAGTTTGCCGTACGTAAAGATCAGGAGCGTAATATTGAATGGCGAAAAATTATCAACTCCAACAATATCGAGGAATGGGAGTCGCTCATTGATGAGAACACACGTTTTCTCTATGGAGAGATGCCCAGCAATCCGGGGTTAGCATTTTTTGACCTTGAGAAAGTGGCACAACTGGCGCATAAGTATGGCATCCCCATGATCGTTGACGCCACGGTAGCCACTCCGGCACTGATGCGTCCAATAGCGTATGGTGCTGACATTGTAATACACTCTGTCACTAAAACCCTTACTTCCAGCGGATTTGGTATCTCCGGTGCCGTGATTGCCCGTAAAAACCTTACCTCCAATATCGACAATCCCGAAATGAAAGCTGACTTCGGGATGTACATCAAAGCGCTGCCAAACCGCGACAACGGCCCAAATATTGCCCCTATGACAGCCATTATGGCAATCAATGACATCAGAACGCTTCGTTCAAAAATGGATATGATGAGCCAAAGCACTATGAAAGTAGCCAAATTTTTAGAGAAACACCCTCATATCGAACAGGTCGATTACCTTGGCCTGGAGTCACACCCGCTGCATACCCTGGCAAAAAAATATCTCGTTTTAGTGGATACTGAATATGATGAACAATACCGGGAAAAAGTCAATCGTTATGGTCATCTGATGTCATTCAGAGTAAAAGGAGGTGCTGAGGCAACGCGTGAGGTGTTCGACGCTTTTCAACGCATATACAGAGCCACTGACCTTGGCCGAATAAAATCTATTGCCACCATCCCTGCTATCTCCACTCATTCACAACAGGGAGAGGAAGGACGCAAATTAGCTGATATCCCTGCTAACCTGATAAGGCTAAACGTAGGGGGCGAACATCCCGATGATATTATCGCTGATCTCGATCAAGCCCTCGCTGTTCTTGATGGTAAAAAATCCGTCTCTACCTCACCGGAATACTCTGCAGGAGGTGCTTCGTCAGCAAAACTGGGATTATAATCGTTACACTTCCTGGCAATGCTGTCGGTATATCTCTGCTTCTCAAATAACAACGAAATGCTGCTTCATGTAATGAAATAGAAAGTATAGCAGGCACAAACAAACGGAAATATGAAATATTATTCAACCAACTTAAACACTGAACCTGTCAGTTTTAGTGAAGCTCTTTTAAAAGGGCTTGCGCCTGACAGAGGGCTTTTTTTACCGGAAAGCATTCCGGTATTTGACAGCGAAACTATCGGTTCCTTTTCAGAGAAAGCCTATCATCAGATTGCTTATGAAGTAATGATACAGTATCTGAAAGGAGATATTGCCGAAGAAGCGCTTAGGGCATTGGCAGAGGAAGCTTACAATTATGAAGTGCCGCTGGAACACGTAATCGACAACCGTTTTATTTTACGTCTTGACCGTGGTCCCACAGCATCATTTAAAGATTTTGCAGCCCGTATGATGGGCAGGCTGATGAACTATTATCTACAGCAACAGCAACGCAATCTGTTAATACTTACAGCCACCTCCGGTGATACCGGCAGTGCTATCGCCAATGCTTTTTATGGCCTCGACAACATCAATGTCGTAGTCCTTTTCCCGGAACAAGAGGTGACGCCAAGACAACGCAAACAGATGACCACTCTAGGCAAAAATATTCAAATCATAACTATCGATGGCAAGTTCGACGATTGTCAGACCCTTGTAAAAGAAGCTTTTGCTGATCCTGCCCTTGACGCACTGAATCTATCTTCAGCCAACTCAATCAATATCGGGCGGCTGATACCGCAAATCGTCTATTACTTCTGGGCCTTTGCCCGGTTAAGAAGTGGCGATGCCGGCGATACTTTGATCTTTTCTGTTCCTTCGGGCAATTTCGGCGATATGATGGGCGGTATGCTCGCTAAGAGAATGGGGTTGCCCGTTAAAAAATTTATTATCGCTGTTAACGAAAATGATGAGTTCCCGGTCTTTTTAAATACCGGAAAATATGAAAAAATAGATCCTTCGCGCAACTGCCTCTCAAGTGCAATGAATGTCGGACATCCTTCAAACCTTTCCAGACTTGTTGCACTATACAACGGGATAATGGATGAAAAAGGATTCATACACAAAGCACCTGATTTTAAAGCTATGCATAACGATATCTTTGCAGTGAGTGTTACCGATGCAGCAACCAAACAAACCATAAAAGAGACCTGGGATAATTACAAGGTGCTTTTAGAACCGCATGGTGCCGTTGGCTGGAAAGGATTATCAGAATATCTAAAAACTACAGACGAAAGTGCCGGCCAGCTTATTGTCTCTCTCGAAACCGCACATCCGGCAAAATTTCCGGAAGCTATCAACGAAATTCTCCGGATCGACCCTGAACTACCAGAAAGCCTTAAAGGACTGGACGACAGACCCGAGTTCATCAACACTATTGACAATAGTTATGACGCCTTCAAGAAATATCTGCTTGAGCAATACAGGTAACATGATGTAGTGTGAAACCTTTATTGTGAGCTGTAACAGTGAGTTCTGAACTTTTTCAATAAAAATATGTTTGCAAAGATAGTCACTAAATAATTTTCTATGAAATACATTATCATTCTCGGTGATGGCATGGCCGACCATCCCATAGCAGCATTAGGGAACAAAACACCTTTAATGGCCGCCAACAAACCACACATCGACCGGTTAGCAGCTATGGGCCGCACCGGCCTGTTATCGACAGTCCCTCTTGACATGCCTCCGGGAAGCGAAATCGCCAATATGGCGGTGCTGGGCTATGATGTAAAAAAAGTATACCAGGGCAGAGGGGTGGTTGAAGCAGCCAGCATGGGCATAGAGCTGGATGATGATGATCTGGCTATGCGGTGTAACCTGATCTGTATTGAAGAGGATATTATAAAAAATCACTCTGCCGGTCATATCAGTAACGAAGAAGCAAATATCCTTATCAATACCTTGCAAAAAGAGTTAGGATCCGATACTGTTACTTTTTATCCCGGAGTAAGTTACCGGCACCTGCTGGTTATTAAAGGTGGCAAAAATACTGTGTTGTGTACTCCCCCGCATGACGTTCCAGGAACACCTTTCAAAGAGGTGCTGGTACAAGCAGCCGGTAACGACAAAGTTATGGCAGAAAAATTAAACTCCTTGATCGTAAAGTCGCAAGAGATATTGAAACACCATCCTGTGAATATCAAACGTAAAGCTGAAGGAAAAGACCCTGCCAATTCAATATGGCCATGGTCACCCGGCCATAAACCTCAAATGGAGACCCTGCAAAATCTTTATGGCATCTCCGGGGCTATCATTTCTGCCGTAGACCTGCTGTATGGCATAGGGAAATATGCAGGTATGAAACCCATAAAAGTCCCGGGATCAACAGGATTGTACAACACCAACTATGAAGGCAAAGCTAAAGCCGCTGTAGAAGCACTTAAAACCGTTGACCTGGTATATCTGCATATCGAAGCCAGCGACGAGGCAGGGCATGAAGGAGATCATGTACTTAAAACAAAAACCATTGAGTATCTCGATCAAAGAGTAGTAAAATATATTATGGATGAGACAGCAAAAATGAATGAACCGGTAACCCTGGCATTGCTACCCGACTACCCTACACCATGCGAACTGCGCACGCACACCCACAACCCGGTGCCATTTATCATTTACCACCCCGGTGAAACACCTGACGAAGTGACTGTGTACAACGAAGCGTCAGTCAAAAACGGCTATTATGGATTGATAAAAGGGGACGGTTTTATGAGAAATTTGCTGGCAGTAAAGTGATAGCCACAGTAATATTTATAAAAGTTTTATTAAAATACTTTTCTGTTAAAACAAATTAAATATCTTTGCATTCATTACTTCTATATGCATCACCAAGCAATAATTATGATAATCTATTATAGCTATGAATCGCTCCAATAACATAGGTTTTTTACACTTATACATTGAATACAGTTAATAAGGTTAATATTACAAACCGGAATAATATTTATTATTAATGAATCATCTCCCTTTTAACATTCACAAACACCATGGTATAATAATCTGTTATGAGTATTTTATTTCCCCTTTAAAATTAATCAACTTATGAAAAAACAATTCTTAATTCTCTTGTTCTTTGCTGCATTAGCAATACAGTTGCAATCCCAAACAGCTATTGTAATTCAAAACGGGTCGAAGACCTATATGAGTAACAGGATGGATAATATTAAAGTAAATATAGATCATGGCGATACGATCTATCTGCCGGGTGGCATAATAAACCTTTATGGTAACTGGATCATTGATAAGGAAGTGCATATTTTTGGTGTTGGCTTTTTTCCTGACTCTTCCCTTGCCACCGGCATAACAAATATCCCTAATTATCACATATACTTTGTAAAAGGATCTTCCAATTCAAGCATAGAAGGAATTTACACTGCCAATACCATAAATATTGGCTATAATTCCAGCACCATGGCTGATTCTGTAGACAACATCACCATTAAAAGATGTCGAATAAATCAAATTACATTGGGATACAGTACCTATTCTCAGGCCGCAAATATCAATATCCTTCATTCCATTATCAATACAATTGATTTCAGAAATGCCATTTTCGTAAATATTGAAAAAAATATTATCAATGGACGCATAACTAATATCAACGGAAATGTATTGTTGAAGAATAATATTTTCTTCTGGAATGATGATGTAGGATATTCCCAGCCTCCATTAACCAGCAATGTCCAGAATGTCCTGTTCAAAAACAATATTTTCCTTGACAATGAAAGTCCGGGAACCAACTATTGTACTTTTTCCAACAATATTTTTGCTCACTCAACACCATCTGCAGGAACAAATTTATTTGATGCGACAAATATATTTGTTAATAATGTTGATTCAATCAAATTTGTCAGCTACGATAATATCACACTAAAAGATTACACTTTCATGGATGACATTCATCTGCAACCAACGAGTCCTGCAAAGAATATCGGTGATGATGGAACCGATGCCGGTATCTATGGAACAGCAATCCCGGTAAAAGAAGGGTGGGTACCTATTACACCGCATGTTCAGCTCTTTAACATTGCACCTAACAGCATCAATGGCAAACTGCCTGTTGAAGTAAAGGTAAAAGCACAATCGTCGTATTAAGCCGGAGAGGTACAGCTATGAACAGAAAAATTGTTCTATTGTTTATCGGATTATTATTTAACCAGATTGTTACCGGACAACAGTACATTAACAGGTATGAATTTTGGTTTAATGATGATGTGGATTCAAAGATATCACAATCCGTCGCACCAAACTCCACGCTTCATTTAACAGACAGTTTTAACGTTTCATCTTTGTATGATGGCATGCATCTGTTTAACATCAGGTTCAGAGACAACAACAATATATGGAGTTCGCTTGCAAGCACTTTTTTGATAAAACTTCCTTCCAACATCACCGTTGTAAATCGAAACATTACTGCTTGTCGTTATTGGTTCAACACCGACTATCAATCGGTTGTTACACAGCCTGCCAACGGAATGCCCGACTATCTGTTTTTGGACAGCATACAACTTGCCGGGCTCTACGATGGTGTAAATGTTTTCAATATCCAGTATAATGATGACGCCGGGTTATGGTCTTCGATAGCATCCACTTTTTTTGTAAAACAAAACACTCATTTTACGTTACAACCACGAAATATTATAAGTTTTGAGTACTTTTTCAACAGCCATATTCAAAATAAAACGACTATTGCTGCATCCGGTCTTCCCGGTTATTTTGTACTCGATTCTATTCCTGTTTCATCGTTAAACGTCGGACTAAATACCATAACCTACCGCTTTAAAGATGATGCCGGATTATGGTCATCTCCGGTAACTGGTTATTTTATAAAAGAGAGCGATAATAATATAGGGCAAGTTGGTACGATAACACAATATGAATATTGGTTTAATAATGCCTATCAAAACCGGATACCAATAAATGTACCCGCAGGAAGCCATCTTTATATAAACGACAGTGTTGATGTTTCTTCTCTTAACAAGAGTGTTAATACTTTTAACATCAGGTTTTTTGATGACATTAATGGATGGAATTCCGTAACATCAACCATGGTTCTCATTCACGATGATCCTCCACCAATAAAACAGAAGAAGATCATTGGCTATCGTTATTGGCTTGGCGATGATACATCAACAATCAAACATTTTTCATTGACCAATCATCTGCCCAATTTACACCATCTTGACAGCACAGACTTGCGCCTCGTAAACAGCGGCACCTATATTATGCATTTCCAGTTTCTTGACTCCTCAGGAGTGTGGAGCAGCCCTATTGCTGATACGGTTATCAAACATTCTTATCCGTATGTCACTTTCAGCGGCCAACCTGGTTTTGTCTGTCCCGGCCAGTCGGTTACATTTCAGTTTGATACTGCTGATGTGGATATATTGATATGGAATTACGGCGATGGCGGCAGTATTGACACTACCTTCTCCCCACAACATCAGTATAATCAACCAGGAACATTTGATATTACGGTTACAGCCATCCACTCCGACAGCAATCTGGCGGAAACATTTGTTGAATATGCACATATCAGTGTGGGACATATCTCCGACACCACTTACACCACCACTATTTGCTATGGCGACAGTTTTCTTTTCGATGGTATTTATTACAACAACAGTGGTAATTTTCAACACTCCTACACCGGATCAAACGGTTGCGACTCCATTATCAGGCTTAACCTTACCATAATGCCTTTAATTACTACCTCCATTATGGCAGATATCTGTCAGGGGCAATCGTATACGCTAGGCAGTCAAACACTCACCCAAACAGGGAACTACACCGAAATATTCACTGCACAAAATGGTTGCGACTCGGTGGTAAATCTATCCTTAACAGCCCATCCGATTTTCAACATAATCGATACCGTATATGCCTGCCAGGGAGATACAATAAATTTTGGCACCATTAACATTACTTCAGCCGGAAACTATCAACATATATTTACTTCGCATGAAGGATGTGACTCAACAGTAGACCTTACGGTAGTGATGAACCCATCGTATCTGCACTATGACACGGTCACTATCTGTCAGGGAGATATATATAATTTTGGAAACCAAACTCTAACAACAGCAGGAACTTACATAGAACCCTTCAACACTGTTAACGGCTGTGATTCGGTAGTTACCCTCTTGCTCGATGTAAAGATTATCGACACATCTGTTACCTTAAACAACTTCATCCTGACTGCTCAACCGGGATATGATGCTTACCAGTGGCTCGACTGCAATAATAATTATGGTGTTATATCCGGTGAGATCAGCAATACTTTTTCACCTGTGCAAGACGGTGTCTATGCTGTTGAAGTTACCAGCCACCCTTGTGTTGATACATCCATTTGCTATTCGGTTATTGGTATCGGAATATCGGAATTAATAAATGGGGAAGCCATATTTGTATATCCTAATCCGTTTGAAGAGTCACTTTTGGTTACCATACCTGACAACTTAAGAAACGGCATATGCCAGATTATCGACATTAATGGGTCTGTAAGGAAACATTTCGGAATTGATAATGAAAAACACTTCCAACTAAACTTGGGTAATATCTCATCCGGTATTTATCTTTTACGGATAAGAGCTGGTGCAGCCGAGGCCACTATCAAGGTTATAAAACTATAATAAAGGATATCCGGATATTATTAACAACTCAGAAATTATATCCGGCTTTATTATTATTCAACCTGCTTTTGACCAATTTAAAGAGCTCCATAACCACAATCATAGGAATAGCTATAATAAGGAGTTTTGCCCAGTTTAGCCAACTAACCGGCTCAACACCCAAAACACTTTGCATCGCGGGAATTTGCATACTCACAATATGAATTCCCTGCGCTAAAACAACCCCACCAATAAGCATCAAATTTTTACGAATAGGCACTTTAAACGCAGACTTATATTCAGAGCGGCAGTTAAACACATGCATATTCTGGAGCAGCACCATCAGTAAAAGAAGCATATTTCTGGCAGCAGTTTCAGGTATATGTAAATAGTTGATCATAAAAACCCACGCTGCAAAAGCGATCAAGCCCATTGTCATACCGGAGACCGCTGTTTGTTGGATCATCAAGCCATTAAATATTCTTTCATTTGTTCGTCTGGGTTTTCTAAGCATTGCTCCCGGCTCACCGCCTTCAAAAGCCAGTGCCACATCCTGTATACCGTTTGTCACAAGATTAAGCCAAAGTAGCTGCACAGCAACCAACGGAAGGGGCAAGCCAACCAGCACCGCAGCAGTAAAGAGCAGTACCTCCGCAGCTCCGGTAGAGATAAGCAGATATATTACCTTGCGTACGTTATCATAAGCAAACCTGCCCTCTTCAACGCCTGCAACAATAGAGGAAAAGTTATCATCAACCACAATCATATTACCTACTTCCTTAGCCACATCGGTACCGGAGCCCATGGCTACGCCAATATTGGCCCTTTTTAATGCAGGGGCATCGTTTACACCATCACCGGTTACAGCCACAAACTCCCCGCTGTTTATGAGTGCCTCTACAATTTCCAGCTTCTGCGATGGTGTTACCCGGGCAAAAACATGGGTTGATTGCACCAATGAAATAAACGCTTCACTATCTGAACCTCCGGAGTCTTTTAACATCTGACCAGTAACAACCCGCTCATCCGCTTCCGCTATACCTAACTCCTTCGATATAGTAGCTGCTGTTGCAGCATGATCGCCTGTGATCATTATTACTTTAATGCCGGCTCTCTTACACTGTTCTACAGAATCCTTTGCTTCAGATCTTAACGGATCAATAAAAGCTGCCAAACCATAAAACGTTAAATTATGAATATCGGCACCTTTTATCTCCTCTTTTTCCGGTTTCTTACAACTTCCTGCAGCAAATGCCAAAACCCTGTAACCCTCTTTCGCCATTTCTTCAGCCTGTGCCAGAATTTGTTCTTTGTCAACCGGGACAACCTCTTCATGAATTGCCATACTGGAACAAAATGAGAGAATTTTCTCCACAGCCCCTTTTGCCCCTATCATCACATCATCATCAGCATACCATAAAGCGGCAGCGAATTTCCGCTCCGATTCATAAGGAATCGTACGTTTCATGTTTATTGCGTTATTAACATCTGACGGGTTTTTCCCTAGTTTATAACTCATGCCCAATAGTGCCACATCCATAGCATCGCCATAATACTTCCAAATACCCTCCTCATCACGACGCAAGGAAGCCTCATTCGCTAAAACCCCGATTTTATTGAGGGTATTCAACTGTTCACTGTAATTCTCATCAACAGGTTTCCCTGAATCAACATCATCAAATATTTCGCCATCACCATTATATCCTTCACCGGTGATAGAGAACCTTTCTCCACCCGGCAAGACTATTTTCTTGGCTGTTTGTTCGTTCACCGTTAAGGTGCCGGTTTTGTCACTGGCAATAACTGTACAGCTTCCCAAGCTCTCCACTGCATTGAGTTTTCGCACAATAACATTCCTTTTCGACATTTTACGGGTAGCAATAGAGAGGGCCACTGTTAATGCTACAGGCAAACCTTCAGGAATGGCAGAGACTGCCAGGGCTACAACGAAGAAGAAAATGGAGGCCATATCGTATCCTTTAAAACTAAGAATAACAGCCAAAATGACACTCATCACAATGATAAAAATACTGATCTGTTTCACGAAACGCTCCATCCTGTGTACCAGCGGAGGCTTGGCAGACTTTGACTCCGACACATCTTCAGCAATTTTTCCCACCTCAGTATTGGCTGCGGTAGCTGTAACTACACCAACACCCCTTCCGGATACAACCGTAGCACCGGCAAAACACATATTGCTGCGCTCTCCCACCGGCTTCTCCTCCGGCAATACTTCTGTTTGCTTCTTCGTAGCAATAGACTCCCCGGTTAAAAAGCTCTCATCAACAGACAAATT
>JAVVFR010000403.1:0-1903 GCA_032250595.1 Bacteroidales bacterium
GTGGCTATAGACAAAATCTTTGTTTGGAACGGTGATTCAAAGATATTTTTTGCTATGGTGAAGTATCTCGAAGACAAAGTGAATGTTGAAAACGACACCAAAATAGGATTGGTGAGGGTGATATTGCTTGTTGAAGACTCCTCAAAATACTATTCCCGATATCTCCCGCTGCTCTATGCATCAGTGCTTGAACAAACCAGGCGTATTATTGATGATGTAAGTACTGATGAGCTATACAAAGTGCTCCGTTTGCGTGCCAGACCCAAAATACTGCTAGCATCGAACTACGAAGAGGCCATTGTTATCTTTAATAAATATACCGAATTTATGCTCTGTATGTTTACGGATGTTAAATTCGAAAGAGACGGCAAAATGTCTGATGAAACTGGTATTGAGTTGGTGCAACATATCAGGTCAGAAATACCCGATATCCCCGTCATTATTCAGTCATCAAACATCGACAATGCTGATAAAGCTTATAAGCTCCAAACTACATTTATCGACAAGAATTCCGACAGCCTGATGCAGGATATCAAAAGTTTTATCAGCCACTATCTTGGGTTTGGAAATTTTGTATATAAATCCTCAGATGGCAGAGAGATTGCTGTTGCTAAGTCATTGAAAGAGTTTGAGCGGCTTCTGAAGACCATCCCCGATGAATCGCTTTTGTATCATTCAAAACGCAACCACTTCTCTCTATGGCTTATGGCAAGAGGAGAGATACAAATCGCTAAACTGATAAACCCCTATCGAACTACAGACTTTCCCTCTACCGATGAATTAAGGCACTTTCTTCTCGATGCCATTCAACAATATCGTAATGAGAAAAACAAAGGGAAGGTGGTGAATTTTGATGAGTCGGAAGTGCTGGAAGAGACCAATATTGTGAGTTTGGCCGATGGTGCATATGGAGGTAAAGGTAGGGGAGTGGCATTTATTAATACTTTGATTCATAATTTTGAATTTAATAAACTTATCCCCGGAATAAAGATCAGAGCACCGAAAACAAGTATTGTGGGCACGATTGAATTTGAACGGTTTCTCGACCGCAACAAGTTGCTCGATAAGGTTCTTAAAGAGGAGAATTATGATAAGATAGCACAATGGTTTTTAAAGGGGAGTTTCACAGAGCCATTTATCCGTCGTGTAAAAAAGGTGCTGAGGCTGATTGACCGCCCTATCGCTGTCAGGTCATCAGGATTATTTGAAGACTCAAGGATGCAACCTTTTGCCGGTATTTTCGAGACCTATCTGTTGCCAAACAACCATACGGATATTGATGTGCGGCTACAACAAACACTTGATGCTATCAAGCTGGTGTATGCTTCTGTTTATTCAAAACGGGCCAGAGGTTACGTGGAGGCTATTAATTACAAGATTGAAGAGGAGAAAATGGCAGTGGTTATCCAGGAAGTCGTCGGTCAACGGTTCGATGGCTATTATTACCCGCATATCAGTGGTGTGGCGCAGTCGTATAACTACTATCCTTTTGCTCATATGAAACCGGAAGAGGGTTTTGCCGTTGTAGCACTAGGGCTGGGGAAACATGTGGTTGACGGGGAGAAAGCTTTCCGCTTCTCTCCCAAATATCCCGATTCAGATATTAATGCTCCCAAGGAGCAATACGAAAATTCACAGCTGCAGTTTTATGCCGTTGATCTTAACAAAAAGGAGATAAACCTTTTGGAAGGAGATACTGCCGGACTGGCCAGACTCGGTATCGATGTGGCAGAGAAGCACGGTACCCTGCGACATCTTGCCTCTGTGTATGATGCCGAATCAAATGCCATTAAACCCGGTATATCTCATCCCGGGCCTCGTATCCTGAACTTCGCCAATATCCTGCGATACAACTATATTCCTATGGCTAAGACTATTGAGGCGGTGCTGGATGTTGTGAAAG
>JAVVFR010000404.1:0-1891 GCA_032250595.1 Bacteroidales bacterium
GGAGGGCGCTGCATTGGTGCTGAGTAACACTCCAACGGCTATACGTTTTGGAACCATAGATGAACTTGCTGCCAAAACCAATGCGCTGGTGGTACCTGCCGATGCTACAAAAGTTGATGAGATAAAAATCGTATTCGAGAAAGCCATGAGGCATTTCAATGGGAAGATAGACTTCTTTCTGCACTCCATTGGTATGTCGATGAATGTAAGAAAAGGCAGAGCGTATGATAACCTCGATTATAACTACCTGACAAAAACAATGGATATCTCGGCTTTCTCCTTTCATAAAATGTTGCAAACGGCACTGAAGCTCGATGCCATTAATGAATGGGGTTCTGTTGTGGCGCTGTCGTATGTTGCGGCGCAACGAACACTGTTCCGTTATAACGATATGGCTGATGCCAAAGCTGCCCTTGAGTCTATCGCCAGAAGCTTTGGATATATCTATGGCAGAGACAAGAAAATACGAGTAAACACTATCTCGCAATCGCCAACATTAACTACTGCAGGAAGCGGCATACGGGGTATCGATAGCCTGCTCGACTTTACAGAAAGAATGTCGCCTTTAGGAAATGCCACCGCTGATGAATGTGCCGACTATTGCATCACCTTGTTCTCTGATCTTACAAGAAAAGTTACAATGCAAAACCTCTTTCATGATGGAGGATTCAGTAATATGGGTATGAGCTACAGGGCAATGCAAATATATAACAGAAGCCTGCATTGCAAAGAGTGTGAGAAAAAAGATGAATTCGAAGCACGTGATCCGGCTGAAACACGTCCTGAAGATTAATAATCCATAAAAAAGGGATAAAAAATTGTGCTGCCATAACCGGGGTCTATTCTCATACCTGCAAAAAAGTTTTTTATGTAAGTATCACAAAAAAAAATTACTAAAAGAAGTGAAAATCGATAATCAAAGAATATGGATCACAGGTGCATCATCAGGTATTGGTGCAGAACTGGTGCAACAAACAGCCGGAAAAGCAACACTTATAATTATCTCTGGCCGTGATCGTAAAAAACTGGAGATATTAAAAAACAGCCTTGATATATCAAAAACGGAAATATTTGTACTGCCTTTTAACCTTGAAGATGAACAGGCTGTTGAAGAAGCAGCCAAAACTGTCATTGACAACTTCAACGGGGTAGATATCCTTATCAACAACGGAGGGATAAGTCAACGAGGATGGGTTACAGAAACCAAAGAGATAGTAGACAAAACTATAATGCAGATTAACTTTTTCAGTCAGGTGAAACTGACTAAAATGATGCTGCCTGCTATGATAGCACAAGAGTATGGCCATATTGTTGTAACCAGCTCAATAGTAGGGAAATTCGGCTTCCCATTACGTTCAGCATACGCCGCTTCTAAACACGCATTACATGGTTTCTTTGAGACGCTGGGATTAGAACTGGCATCTTCAGGTATTAAGTCAACCATCATCTGTCCGGGAAGAGTGAAAACAAACATTTCGCTCAACGCATTAAATGCAGAGGGAAAGACCTACGGGAAAATGGATAGAGGACAGGCTGAAGGTATGTCTGCAGCCAGATGTGCAAGGAAGTATATTAGTGCTATCGAAAAAAACCAATGGGAAGCCTACATCGGAAATAAAGAAATCCTGATGATCTGGCTGAAACGGTATATGCCTGGCATATTCAGAAAAATAGCTATGAAAATATCAAACAAGTAGGTGGTTATAGCATGATATTAGTAAATAATAGTAATGCCAGTAACAAATTCAAAAAAAATAACTTAATTTTGCAAATGGAACAAATTTGAGTGCATGATGGGATATATAATAAGCGGAATACAACAGATTGGCATCGGCGTTCCTGATCTTCACGAAGGATTCGAATGGTACAGAAAAAATTTCGGAATGGATAT
>JAVVFR010000023.1:0-10875 GCA_032250595.1 Bacteroidales bacterium
TGGCTTCTTTTCTACTTAGTTCTTTATATGCACAAGTTAACAGAAATAACGAAAACTGGTTGTTTGGAAATTATGCGGGTGTGAGTTTCAGTGGATTGAGTCCTGGCGCTTTCTTAGGTTCTGCCATGTCGTCTCCTGAGGGAGTGGCTGCTATTTCTGATGCCGGATTGGGTCAATTACTTTTTTATTCGAATGGCCAGAAAGTTTGGGGCAATAATCATCAGTTGATAGATAACGGAGATCAGTTGCTGGGCAATGCCAATTCAACACAGTCAGTACTTTTTGTTCCCCATCCAATGAAGAGCCGATATGTATATGTTTTTACTACTGATGCAGAAGGTGGACAGGAGGGGTTAAAGTATTCATTAATTGACAGAGATATTGGAAATAATGGGGGAGTTCAGTATGGAAAGAAGAATATCTCTCTTGCTACACCCGTAACCGAAAAACTCGCTTTACTCAGGCATTGCGATCTTCAAAGTTATTGGGTTGTTGCGCATGAATGGGGTGCCAATAAGTTTTTTTCTTACCGTATTAATGAAAATGGTATTGATGAACAGCCTGTTGAGACAAATTCAGGCCCTGTTTATACCGGCGCCGTGGAAAATGCCATAGGATATATGAAGCCTTCTCCAAAAGAGGATTTGCTTGCCTTGGCTGTTACAGGAGAAGATCGTGTTGACCTCTTTGATTTTAACAATATTACCGGTGAACCTACTTACCTTTTTTCTATTGACTCGATATTTCAACCTTATGGTCTTGAATTTTCCATGGATCAGTCGATGCTTTATGTAGGATGCCTTGATGGTTATATTTATCAATATAATATGCAGGCGGCAAATGTTGAGGCTTCAAAGATGCTTGTTACATATACTAACAAACTAACCGGTGCTTTGCAAATGGCACCTGACGGTCGTATATATGTTACCAAGGATCTGGATTATCATCTCGGATTGATTGGTTTTCCAAATGCCCCTGCTTACAACTGTAATTATGTTGAACAAGGCACTTATCTTTCCGGCCAATTGAGTGAAGCAGGCCTCCCCCCTTTTATCCCTCTTCTTATTCAGCATAAACTCCCTCATTACTATGTTTGTTTGGGTGATACCGTAATTTATAACCCTCAGTTTTTGCAGGATGTAGACTCTTTTATCTTCTATTTTGGGGAGCCTTCATCAGGAGTGCATGATACTGCAACCATGTTGCCTTTGAAACATGCCTATAGTACTGTTGATATTCATACTGTGGAATTGATATACTATAAATGCGGAGAGGAGTATAATCTTAAAGCGGAGGTTTGTGTACAGGGAAAACCGGGTATTACACTGGGAAAGGATACTGCAATATGTGATAACACCACTTATTATCTGCAGGGAATAGTCGATTCCGTTTATTGTAATAATATGCAAACATCTTTTCTATGGAATACAGGACAAACAACCCAAGCTATTACCATAAGCCCGCCCGGGAAATTTATTGTGGAGATAAGTAATTTGTGTGGAGCTGATATAGATAGTATTACTATAGCATCTTTGCCTGTTCCTGCAATTACACTTGGCCCGGATATTGAACTTTGCCACGGAGATACTGCCGTTATTATTCCTTTCCCTATGCCTGAATCTTTGATTTGGAACGATGGAGCGAAAGATACAATAAGATATATCACTTCATCAGGCTATTATGAAGCATCTGCCATTAATTTCCATAATTGCGTGGCAAAAGATGATATTATCATTACGTTTATCGACACTCCCAACATCAATTGGCAGTTGAGTGATACGGCTATTTGTATAGGACAACCTATGGAACTTGATGCCGGGGCGGGGTTTGACAGCTATCTGTGGCAAGATGGTTCTACTGGTGAAACTTTTTTTATTACCGATAGTGGGTGGTATTTTGTGTTGGTAGCCAATATGTGTGGCTCTGATGTGGATAGTATGTATGTGTTTGTTGAAGATTGTAGCTTGAAATTATATGTACCCAACGCTTTTACACCTGATGGAGATGGTATCAATGATGTGTTTAAGGCTTACGGGATTTATGTGGAAGACTTTGAGATGCATATATATAATCGTTGGGGGGAGATCATGTTCTATGCCGATGATGTTGATAATGGGTGGGATGGCCGTTTTGATGGAAAACCCGCTGCGGAAGCAACATATTCATGGAAGATTAGATATCTTGATGCGACAAATAAGTATCATGATATATATGGGTTTATTACCCTTCTGCGAAAATAAACTTAGAATAATTTACTGTTATATCAAATAAAATCTCTTTTTATGAGGAATATTATAGTCATTGTTATTTTTATATCTCTTTATACTTTTTCATTATCAGCTCAACCGGGATACTTTAGTATTGCTGCATCCTATGGATTTGGCATCAATGGCATTACGCATAGTAAATTTGAACAAAGTGCAATCGATGGCAATAAGATTACTGTAACAGCAAAACGACTAACCCTGGGATCAGGCTTTAATTACAGGGCAGATTTTCGCTATTTTATTAATGAATATATTGGTTTAGGAATTCAAGGTACTTTAACAAGAGGTAGTTGGCAATATTTTTCATCGGAACGAAAGATTGTTTTTATTCAATATACAGATCAATGTGTCAGGGCACGCGGATTAACTTTGGCAGCAGCACTTCATATCAGGGCTGCAGAGCAACGGGTGATGCCTTACTTTTCAGTGTTTACAGGATATTTTACAGGAACAATGGATGTTGTTGACACTGTGCGATATTGCGAACAAGGTACTACCTCGCAATGGGAATACAGCTCATTAAATAGTTTTTGCCTCTCCTTTGCTGCAGGAATGGATGTTGTACTTAATGAAGAACTTAATTTGTTTTTTGAGATGGAACTTCAAAATATGACCGTTGCTCCGCAAAGAGCCAGGTTGATCAAAAAAAATGGCAGTGATCAGATGGATGATATTCCGGTGATTGAAAAAGAGATCGTTTTTATAGATGAAATATCTTCTGATTATTCACAGCAACCAAATTCTGACCTCCCTCAGAAAGAACTTACACCCTATTTTCCACTCGATAGTTTTCAGATCCGTGTTGGACTCAGAATTGTTATTGGCAGATAAAGGAGTTGTCAACATTTTTCTCACTGTTTTGTTAAGGAGTTTTGTAATATGGTAATAAGCTGTTAATTTTGCAGACTGTATGGGAAGAGTAGTTGCTATTGATGTTGGTCAAAAACGTATAGGTATAGCTGTAACGGATGTGCTACAGATTATCGCTACTCCTTTAGACACCTTACATGTTAAAGATATCTGGCCTTTCCTTACAAAATATGTACAGGCTGAAGATATAACACAATTTGTAGTGGGTTACCCGCTTCAGGAAGATGGTAGTGATTCTTATGCTATGAGATTTGCAAAGCCCTTTGCTAAAAAGTTAAAAAAGAGTTTTCCTGCTATTCCTGTAGAGATGTTCGATGAACGGTATACTTCGGTTATGGCGAAGGAGGCAATTAAAACCGGCGGTGCTAAAAAAAGTAAACGCGCTGATAAAGGACTCGTCGACCGGATCAGTGCTGCCATTCTGCTGCAAATGTGGATGAATCAACATGAAAAAACAGTTTTAAATAAGAGAAATAATGGATAATACAAAGATGATATACCCAATAGTAGCTTTCGGACACCCATTGCTGCGAAAAAAATCTGTAGATATCTCTCCCGACTACCCTGAACTCGATCTGATTATTGAGAATATGTACCAGTCGATGTATGTCTCTAAAGGAGTTGGCCTTGCTGCTCCACAAATAGGGTTAAACATTCGGTTGTTTTTGTTGGATACATCACCCTATGCAAATATATATCCTGAAGTTAAAATTTTTAAAAAAGCATTTATCAACCCTACTATCGAAGAAGATACAGGCAATGAGTGGGTCTTTGAGGAAGGTTGTCTGAGTATTCCGAATATTCATGAAGATGTTGTTAGAAAAGATACTGTCAGGATTGCTTACTATGATGAAAATTTTAACAAACATATTGAAGTGTTCGACGGAATCGTGGCTCGTATCATTCAGCATGAATATGATCATCTCGAAGGAGTCTTGTTTGTCGACAGGATCAGTAACCTGCGAAAAATGTTGCTGAAACGAAGACTTAATGATATTGCAAACGGCAACATAAGCCCCTCCTATAAAATGAAGTTTGCTCCTAAAAAAAGAAAATAGTCTTTAGCTTGTATCCCGGTTTACTACAATAGTTAAAAGAAGCACCTTTATGTAATGGTCAGAAATTATCTGATATATATCTGAACCTCTTAGTTTGCAATATCAAGGATTGGGAAGAAGGAAAATATTTGTTATTTTTGAACGACAATATTGGTAAAAGGTTAGTTGCTTTATGAATAATGGATATTTCTTAGTGAGCAAAATATTTACAATTAAAATCAACAAGTTATGTATAACAAACTGATTCGTGATATAAAAAAGCTGGGATTTGCCTGGGAGACAAAAGACCCGTTTATTTTTTGTGTGCATCACCTTGATAATTATCCGGTAGGAAACAACAATCTGGGTCCTGCAGCATCATTGGAAGGCCGAAATCTCGGACAGGATTTTACCACAAAAGATGGCTGGAGGATGTATCATGGTGAAGAGATTCCCGGTTTTCCTGCTCATCCTCACAGAGGATTCGAAACGGTTACTGCAGTTCTTAAAGGATTTGTAGATCATTCCGATTCACACGGAGCGGCAGGGAGGTATGGTGATGGTGATGTTCAGTGGATGACTGCCGGTGCGGGATTGCAGCACTCCGAAATGTTTCCTCTTCTTAAAGATAATGAACCCAACCCGCTTGAACTCTTCCAGATTTGGCTTAACTTACCAAAAGAGAAGAAGTTTGCCCGCCCCTATTATACAATGCTTTGGGCAGAAGATATCCCTGTTTATAGAGAAAAAGACCAACAAAATAAGGTGATTGAAGTGACTGCTATTGCCGGACAAATAGGTGATGTGACACCTCCTGCACCGGCCCCTGATTCCTGGGCTGCTGACCCTGGGAATGAGGTGTGGATATGGTTGATTAAGATGGAGGCAAATGCGCAGTGGACTATACCAACAGCCTCACCTGAAGTGAACAGGGAGCTCTATTTTTACAGAGGCGATAAAATTACGATTGCAGGCATCGCTATTAATCCATATCGTTCCGTGGAGCTTATGGCTGATCAAACAGCGGTGATTGAAAATGGGGATAAAGAGGCATATATGCTGCTGTTGCAAGGCGCTCCCATTAATGAACCGGTTGTGCAGCATGGCCCTTTTGTTATGAATACTCCTGAAGAGATACAAAAAGCATTTTATGATTATCGAAAGACACAATTTGGCGGCTGGCCGTGGGAGCGATATGATAATGTCCATCCGCGTGAAAATCAAAGATTTGCTAAGTATAACGATGACCGGAAAGATGTGGTGAGATAAACTTTAAGGGTGCTTGTTGTTTTCTAGCCCGGTCCTTCAGTTTAAATTTTCTGAAGATGCAAACTGTAATTAAAAATATGAAAACTGTGTCAAATACCATTATCGGTGCAATAGCAGGAGATATTATCGGCTCTGTTTATGAATTTGATAATATTAAAACAATTGACTTTCCGCTCTTTATCCCGGCATCAGATTATACTGACGATACTGTCCTTACTGTTGCTGTAGCCGATTGTATATGCAATAAAAAACCTTTTGCAAATACTATTTGGGAATACGGAAGAGCATATCCTAACAGAGGGTATGGAGGGAATTTTATACAGTGGCTCTATTCCGAAAACCCCGAACCATACGGGAGTTATGGTAATGGATCCGCCATGCGCGTCAGTCCGGTTGGCTTTGCTTTTGATACTATGGAAGAGGTTTTGGAAATGGCAAAACAGACTGCTGCTGTATCACACAATCATCCCGAAGGGATCAAAGGAGCCCAAGCTGTTGCTGCGGCAATTTTTCTCGCTAAACAAAAGAATTCTAAACAGAAAATAAAAAATTTTTTATCGGAAACATTTGATTATAACCTCGACTTTACCCTCAATGATATCAGACCTCTTTATAGTTTCGATGTCTCATGTCAAGGCTCTGTGCCACAGGCTATAGTGGCTTTTTTGGAGAGTGATGATTTTGAGAATGCTGTCAGACTCGCTATTTCTATTGGTGGTGATAGTGATACCATTGCATGTATTGCCGGCGGAATTGCTGCAGCATTCTATAAAGAGATACCTCAGGAAATTACAGAAAATGTGCTACGTATGCTTCCTGTTGAATTTATAGCTGTTCTGAATGATTTTGAGAAATTTTTGAATAATAAGAAGTGAGTCAGAAGTATACCATTTTTACTTAAAAATAATAATATGAGAAAAAATCAACTGTTGAAATGTCTGTAAAACCAGAAGTAGAAGGTTTTTGTGTTAAAAGAAATTATTAGGTTTTAAACCGACTTTTGTAGCCAAATTTTACTATTTTTGTTTGCAGATAATTGCATAATACAAAAATAAAACGGTTTTTTATGTTGTTGAAAATGATTCAATTGAATGATAAAATATTAAAAAATATGAAAAAAGCACTTTTTTTATCTATAATACTGTCACTTTTTTTTGTTATAGCATGTACTAATAATCAGCAAAAGAGGTTCAGTGAAGTTCAATCACTTGAAGATTCTCTATATACTGTTGATGGCGCATTTACAAGTCAGGAACATGCTGAGAAAGCGATGAAGAAGTTTAAATCTTTCGCTATTGATTTTCCCGAAGATTCAACAGCTCCGGTTTTTTTGCTTAAAGCAGGAAATATTGCATCAGCACTGAATCAACCCGAAGAGAGTATTTTAATCTTTAAAACTTTCGATGATCTGTTCCCTGACCATGAGATGCACGCTTTTTCATTGATGAAAATTGCAACCATCGCCAATGACCAACTTAACGATATTGAAACTGCAAGGCAATATTACCAAAAACTTATTGACACCTATCCGGATAGTTATTTTGCTAAAGATGCTGCTATATTGATTGAATATCTCGGTTTAAATGAAGAAGAACAGTTGCAACGGATTAAAGAAGCAGCAGGGCAAAAGCCGGACACACCATCGTTAGCTGAGATAGAGTGACACACGCTAATTTTTCTTTAGCTCCCGACTCAATAACCTTTTCATATCACCCGGTTTAACATCGTACTTTAATTTGCCGTTTAACGAGTAGGAGAGTGTACCGTTCTCTTCTGATACAATTATTGCCAAAGCATCACTCTGTTCTGTAATGCCAAGTCCGGCTCGGTGACGTAAACCCAGACTGTCAGGGATGCTTCGGTTTCCTGAAACAGGAAGAATACATTTAGCCGCCTTTATTTTCTCTTGATCAATGATCACAGCTCCATCGTGAAGTGGGTTGTTTCCGTAAAAAATCGCTTCTGTTAGCGCAGGGGAGAAGGTTGCGTTTAATTCAATGCCGGTTTGAATGAATTCATACAGTTTGTTCGATTGACATATCACAATGATAGCTCCGTGCCGGTTTGCAACTATTGAAGTTAATGATCCTACCAGGTCAATAATAAAATCAGAGATGTCTTTTTCATCTCTTTTTTTTATGGCAAAAAGCTTTCGTATGGGTGTAGGTAAGTTTTTGGGATTGCCAAGTAGCAGCAAGAATTTTCTTATCTCTTGTTGAAATACAATAATCAATGCTATCACGCCAACACTAATAAACTGACCCAGCAGTTCACTTAGTAACTCCATTTGGAAAAGGGTAACTAGTTTCCAAAAAAGATACAAGGCCAAAATGCCAAGGAAAATGTTTATGGCTACTGTGCCTTTTATCAACTTATACAAAAAGTATAACAGCGCAGCTACCATAAAAACATCAATAATGTCGAGCAAACGTATGTTAATAAACAGGGGAATGGTTACTAAATTATCCATTATTCTCCTCCAGTTTTTTAAAGATTTTCACAATATCAAAAGCATCTGCAACATCATGAACACGCAAAATATTGACACCTTTAGTTAATGCCATAAGATGCAATGCTGCAGTTGCGGGTAAACTCTCCTCAGGTGTTCTTCCGGTTACATTATATAGCATTCTCTTTCTGGAAAATCCTGCTAATAAAGGTAGTTTAAAGAGTTTCACAAAAAGATCAAGATGATTGAGTAGGGTGTAATTATGATCAATGGTTTTTCCGAATCCAAAACCCGGGTCAATGATGATATCATTTACCCCTTTGGTATACAATAGCTCTGTACGTTTGGCAATTGATTGTATCACATCGTGTACCACATTATCGTAGTTGGGGTTGATTTGCATATCAGCTGGTGTTCCTTGCATATGCATCAGAATATAAGGGAAGTTATTGTCCGCTATAGCATCATACATATTTTTGTCTGCGTTGCCACCCGATATATCGTTGATTATATCTATTCCCAATGACGAGAGTTTATCCACTGTTTTTGCACAAGAAGTATCGATAGAGATAATAACATCAGGGAAATGCTCTCTTATAGCCTTAATAATCGGAGCAAGCCTTTTAACCTCTTGCTCATAAGATATATCTTTAGCTCCCGGGCGCGTTGAAACAGCACCAATATCAATAATTTTGGCTCCTTCGTCTATAAATTGCCCTGCCCTGGCAATGGCAGCCTCTGTTGAGGGTGTACGGCTATGACTGAAAAATGAGTCGGGGGTTATGTTGATTACCCCCATTATCGCCGGATCGGAGAGGTCCAAAATTTTTCCGCGACAATTAATACTTTTTTTTGTGAAAAAAAAACTACCTTTATCCTGATTTTTGGGGTATAATTCCGGAGTCATTTGAATTACTTTTCAGCAAAAATACAAATAAATGTATTTGCTTATCAGGTGTTATTAACCACTAATTGTTTTTAAAATGAAAGTTACTGATAATCAATATGATAATGTTGTTGAGGATTGCAAAACGGTCTTTGAGAAAAAAATGAATGACTATGGTTCGGCATGGCGTGTATTGCGCCTGCCGTCACTTACTGATCAAATTTTTATTAAAGCACAAAGAATCAGGAGTATTGAAGATAAGGGTACAAAAAAAATTGCTGAAGGCATAAAAGATGAGTTTACCGGTATTGTGAATTATGCTGTAATGGCATTGATTCAATTAGAATTAGGTCCGTCGGTGAATGAAGCAAATATGCCTGTGGATGAGGCGCTTAAGCACTACAAACAGTTTATTGGTGAAGCAAAAATGCTGATGCAAGATAAAAACCATGACTATGGCGAGGCATGGCGCGATATGAGAATCAATTCCCTTACAGATATTATTTTGATGAAATTGTTCAGAATAAAACAAATCGAAGATAATAAAGGTGTGACAGAAGTATCGGAAGGAGTGGATGCTAATTACTTTGATATCATCAATTATGCTGTTTTTGCACTTATTAAAATTGAGGAAGACAAAAATCAATAAATGATAATAATAAAATATAATTTTTACTGGTATGATGTTTATTAGAAATTTCAGTAGAGTATTAACCGGCTTGGTTTTTATTTTTAGTGGTTTTGTAAAAGGAGTTGATCCTTGGGGTACAGCTTATAAATTTGAAGATTATTTCATCGCCATGAATTTTGAATGGGCTGTCTCTTTCGCTCTCTCTTTATCGTTTCTCTTAATTATTACAGAATTTTTGTTGGGATGGATGTTGCTGTTTAATATAAAAACAGGTCTTGCTTCCTGGCTGGCACTTCTTTTTATGTTGGCATTTACACCCCTTACCTTATGGCTTGCTGTTAGCAATAAAGTGTCGGACTGTGGTTGTTTTGGGGATTTCCTTGTGATGGACAACTGGCAGACATTCTTTAAAAATATGATTATCCTGGTGTTTGTGTTAATAACTTTCGCCATGCGTAAGAAGTTTGATAACAAAATGTCACCGTTTACAAAAATCATCATTTTCCTCTTCGGTGCTGTAGTGATTCTCTATTTTATGGTACAGGGTTTTCGTCATTTACCAATCTTCGACTTCAGGCCTTATAAAGAGGGCAATAAGATCGCAGTATCCGTAAAAAATGACAACAATTCTGAAACAGTATATTTGCGATACCTGCACCTTGTAACAGGAGATACATTACTATATACTACCAAAACACTGCCTCATCAGGATACAGTATTATTTAACCAGCTGAAGTTTATCGAACAGGTTAAAGAAGAACAAGCTATGACAGAGCCTGATGTATTCCAGGAAAATCATCTCTATTTAACCAATCGCGATGGCGATGATGTTACAGCAGAAATACTTGGTAACCCTGATTTCCAGTTTATTTTAATTATCAATGATTTAGATAAGGCAAAAAAGGTTTACTATTCCGTACTGGCCGAATTGTCTGAAGCATGTGATAAACATAATATCGATTTCTGTGCTGCCATTGGCTCCTCATGGGAGGATATCGATGTATTCAGCGCTGAAATTGGTGTTGACTTCGATATCTATGCTGCAGACCCAACAGAGCTGAAAACGGTAGTCCGTGCTAATCCGGGATTAGCCCTGTTGAAACACGGATATATAATGAAAAAATGGCACTACAGAGATATTCCGGTGTTGGAAGAGATATATCTCTCAGGTCATTTTAAAGCGTTTGCTTCCTTAGAAGAGTAACGCCTGCATTGACCCCAAAAAACTATTGTAGTATTTATACATTATTATTATGAGAAAGCGAATAGTTGCAGGAAATTGGAAAATGAACAAAAATTACCTGGAAGGTGTAGCACTCATCAACGAAATCAACAGAAAACTGCATGATATTAGTGGTTATCTAAACCCTACGTTGCATGAGGTGGTTGTTGCACCTCCCTTTACTTTGCTTCATAAGGCAGCAACCGAGACCGGCAATCCTTTATCAAACTCTTTTGCTGCCTTA
>JAVVFR010000405.1:0-1882 GCA_032250595.1 Bacteroidales bacterium
ATGAAAATATTCTCTATCGGAATGATCTTCTCAAAACGCTTAAAAGTCTGCTGAATAAGCGTCTCTCCGGTACCCAGAATGTCAATAAATTGCTTGGGATGTTCTGCTGTACTGATAGGCCAAAACCTTGACCCTACACCACCAGCCATGATAATACAGTAATTATGCTGATCCATAATGTTAGATTTTTTTACTTATAATTAATAAGATACAAGAAACACCTTGTCTTTTAATCATTTGCAAAAATATAAAAATTCCTGATGTGAAAAAAAATGTATTGAAGAATTAATTTGGCCATCAGAATCAACTGAAGATAACTGAAAGTTTCCTGTATTTTCTCTGTGTTAACGGAATTTTTATAATTTTGCAAAAAATCACGGCTCCATAGTTCAACGGATAGAATAGCGGTTTCCTAAACCGTAGATCCAGGTTCGATTCCTGGTGGAGCTACAACAAAACCACCTTCATCAAAACAGGTTGGTGATCGGAGAAAACAAATCCCATCTCTCTGGTTGTTACTCCAAGTAACTTGATATTAGGGCTCATAATAAAAAAATCTATAATCGTTACCGGGGTCTTGCCTTTTATATAAGCCTGTTTTACCTCACGGTTGGTGCCGGTAGTATGGTCAATGGCCCATACCCATCCCTCCGGCATAAAGTCATTATCCATTGGTGGATGTATTTTCATTACCGTATCTCCTACGATATCCTCCGGAGAAAAATCTGTTGGATTCGTGTTCCAGTCACCTCCGGCAACTACATAATTACCTTGCTCATATTCCCGTAACATATATTTCCGGATCAACCCATATTCTTGTTTTCGCAGCTTTCCCTCTTTGTCAAAAGCAGAGTTATGGGTATTTAATACTACCAACATTTTCTCGTTGCTTAGTGGATATTTGGAAATAATAAAACAGCGGTCGAGCATAAAAATCCGCTTTGGCCAGCTATAACTCCCCGGATAGGCTATCCGGAGTGAGGAAACAGGCTTCTTTTTTGAAAGCGTCATAACACCGGAAACAACACGCCCCATGGGTCTGAACATTGGCACAGGCACATATGATACATTGTAATTCAATGCAAAAGAGTGGAAGTGATCCGGGAGCACCTTTGCGATCGCTGCTACCTGGTTGTGGCCATAACTTCGTTTGGCACACTGATCTACCTCTTGCAGCATGATAAAATCAACTTCCCGGTTTTGTTGTAAGGTGTCTTTAATACCTGAGAAACAAAATTGGTAATATGGCTCGCTAGGCATTACCTTATTGCCGCCATCATAAAAAAAATCCATAGCGCTGCCAAGCCCACCATAACCAATATTCCACGAAAGAAACGTCAGTGTGTCTCCTGTATCTATGGTGTCAACAATATCTGTAGAGCCTTCAATATCAACAATGATTTCCCGGGAGGGTCGGTAGTCATTGACTGTCCCCCAAATTAATAAAATGGCTACCATGATAATGATCATGATAATGGCTATTCCAAAGAATTTGACCAGGAAACGTTTCATCAATATTTTCATTATGATTTAGCAATAATATAAGTTGCCGATAAAGGTAATAATTCAAAATTTATACTGAAAAAAATGGCATCTTTGTTTAACGAAAAATAGTTTACCCATAATTAGAGGTAGAACTACCTGATAAATATTTATATTTGCAAAAAGGGATACAGATGAACTTTTTGTCACATTTAGGAAGATATATCTTTTTGATGTCGCGTGTTTTCGGAAAACCTGAAAAGCGAAAGGTATTCTGGAATCAGGTGCTGCGAGAGATTGATAAAATTGGCATCGATTCATTGTGGATTGTTTTGATAATTTCTGTGTTTATGGGTGGTGTAGTAGCTATTCAGATCGCTTTTAACATCGACAGCCCATT
>JAVVFR010000406.1:0-1878 GCA_032250595.1 Bacteroidales bacterium
CAAAAATTCCGGCACGATTATCCTGATGAAGAATCTTGCCCATATGCAGGCATTTTATCTTAACAAGATTGATGAAGCAGTGTTGTTGCTTGAAACAGCAATTAAAATCCCTCATGCCAAACCGATGGATATTGCCGCTTGTAAGATTGAGCTGGCAGATATTTTACTGATGAGTGGCGACAACTGGGAAGCCACCCTGCTTTACTCCCAGGTGGAGAAAGCATTTAAATATGATGCTATCGGATATCATGCGAAATTTAAAAATGCCAAACTCTCTTTCTATATCGGCGAGTTTGAATGGGCAAGAACACAGCTCGACATTCTGCGATCGGCCACATCAAAGCTAATTGCCAATGATGCTATGGAACTCTCGCTTTTGATATCGGATAATATCGATGCTGACAGCAACATTATCCCTTTACGCATGTACGCCGGAGCATCACTACAAGAATTCAGAAAAAACTACAGTGCTTCGCTTTTCATCCTCGACTCTATTGAATCGCTTTACCCGTACCACAATATTATCGACGAAGTGTTGCTCCATAAAGCCAGAATTCATAAAAAAAGAGGAAATTATTTAGCAGCAGATAGTTTATACACCATTGTTTACACCAACTACAACAATGATATACTGGCCGACAATGCCTTGATAGAATGCGCCCGACTCAATGAGCATATCTTAAAAAACAAGGAGAAAGCCATTGAATGTTACAGAAAGATCCTCTTTGATCATTCGGGCAGCCTCTTTGTCACAGAAGCACGCCGGCAATACCGGTTGCTCAAAGAAGATCAAAAGAGCAGCGAGACTTCAGCAATTGATTTCCCTCATCATGGTTAGGGCAAAAAAACATTTAGGGCAACATTTTCTGACTGACAGAAATATTGCATCAAAGATTGCAGACCTCATACCCAACGAGCGTATCGCTGTACTGGAGATTGGCCCGGGGACAGGAATACTTACATCATTTCTGGTGAAAAGACCCAATCCTCTTACTGTTATTGAAGTAGATGATGAGTCAATTGCACATCTGAAAACAATGTTTCCACACAATGAAGCGGAGATCATCCACGGTGATTTTTTATCCTTCAACATTACAACACATTTCCCTGATGAGGTAGCAATTATTGGCAACTTTCCCTATAATATTTCATCTCAGATACTTTTCAGCCTTCTACAACACAAATCAAAAATACCTTTTGCATGCGGAATGTTTCAGAAAGAAGTGGCTGAACGTATTATTGCACCACACGGCAATAAGCAATACGGAATCCTGAGTGTGCTTATTCAAACCTGGTATCATACTAAATATATGTTCACTGTTGAACCCGGCGTGTTTTCTCCACCACCTAAAGTAAGATCCGGGATGTTACAGCTTACCAAAAAACATGATGATATGATACCGGATGTTGATCCGTCGCTTTTTAAGAAATTGGTAAAGACTGCTTTTAACCAGCGCAGAAAAATGCTTTCCAATGCACTTTCTGTTTTGCAAAAACCAATACCCGCTGAGTTTTCCAAACTAAGGGCAGAACAACTTTCTGTGCAGAATTTCCATCAGCTGTATCAGCAAGTGTTTGAAACCCCTTAATTCAATGTTTTTAAAATAAGATTATTCCCGGTATCTAATTATGGAAAGGAATCACAAGGAACACCTTTTGTTAAAATGCAAAGTCCAAGCCACTAATGCAAATTTGTTCTTTGTTAATAATTCTTCCTTGAAGTTAGGATTTAAAAGCAGCTAGTTTTTTTCTATTTCGTGCACCACAACGACGACCTAAAATATCCGGGCTGCCACTCACACCTATTAATAAATAGTGTATGTGAGGTTCTGGTGTAACACTATACTTTCAACAGTTGATCAGGTATTACCTGCCCCT
>JAVVFR010000024.1:0-10779 GCA_032250595.1 Bacteroidales bacterium
TGGTAGCTGCTGAAGAATAGGCTTCCCTCTTTATCTACAGCCGGGTAAAAGGCGCCAAAAAGCTCATCAGTAACTTGAAACAATTGATGATTGTGCCATGCGAAGATATTGTTGATATTGTTGAAGCCTGCAGCAAACAGAATGGTGTCGCCGTATCCTTTGGGATGTGATACATTGGCATTTGTCCATGGGGTGATGGCCGAAAAAGTGTTTGTGGCAGGATTAAAAGTAGCAATGCGCTTTCCTTCTGCACCGGTCTCTGTGAAGAGTAATAATGTTTTGGTATCCCACCATGCCAGATTTGATGCAAACCGTCCATGGGGTAGTTCAGTTGTTTGCGTCACATTCCCATATGCATCAGTCTTTACGATAGAATGGGTGTGGTTTTCATTATATCTGACAGCAAAAATTTCTACTGCTGGTGAATTTGTGGGAATCAGCACCGGAGAGAAATACCGCTCATTGTGAGTTATCCTGAATTTCTGCTTTGAAGTGATATCATATATCATAATATCGCTGTATTCTATGGCTGTCCAACGGGGGTGTGGCACATACTCACTCCAGCAGATAAGCCCGTCGCAATAGTTAAACCCTTCATTGAAATAGTAACCCGGATGAATAATGGTCTTGTCTTTGCCGTTTCTCTTTCCATTTACAACAACGATCCTGCGGGTATGGTCAAGGGTAGTTACTTCTGCGATCATTCTGTTTTGTTCAAATGGTTGAACATATCGATAGAATTGCCAGTCGGATTGTTTTTTGGTAGCACTTAACGATTCATTAGGATGCTCACTTTGCTGTTGCAATGTCCAGGCGGCAGTGATATCCTCCATTGCTTTGCTGTAAAATTCTGTTTTATTGCACCCTGTATACTTTTTTAGGGCCGTTTTGAATGCCATCGGGTTCCATGGGTTCCGGGCTACATAATCTGCCATCCTGTCCCAAAGTGTATCACCGTAATGTTCCACACCATAGGCATACAGAAGATATCCCAGCTCATAATAGTTGGGGACAAAATCTTTGTATGATCCCAGATACGCTTTGTCGTAGCTCCATGACTTCTCCTTAACTGTTAAGTGCGTCCTGATACCTGCTTCAAAAGAAGGGTCACGTCCCCGGCCGGCATATGAGAATTTGGTTTCGTTATAAATTGCCTCCCCTTCAATAAACCAGAAAGGGAAATATAGTCCGATGACTGCAGCCGGTATATGCTCGCCAAAGAGTGTTCCCAGGAGTTTTGTCATCCCTTGATAACTCCGGCTGAACTGATACACATGTGTACCTTCATGAATGCCCATCTGCTCCAACCATCGCTGGGCATAGTTGTCGGCAGGAGGAATGGTATATATCTCCATCCTGCCGGGAGCCCATCCTACAAACCCGTTGGAGATGGTTTTGCCAGTGTGTAACACAATGGGTATCTTCTTCCAGTGAAAACCGGTAGTGCTGTCGATACCAAACGAAAGAGAGTCGAGGAAGGCAGCCAGTTGCTGTGCTTCCCTCTCAAAGGGTTTCGGGAAAACAAGTGTGTAATATCGTGTGTCGATAGTATACCACTTTAAAGAAGCAGGCTCATGGCCGGCATCAAAATACTGCCCGTGAACCATAGTTACCATTGTGATACATACTATAAACAATAGTTTTCGCATATAGCAAATATATTACTTTTATCTGAAAGTGATTTTATACAACAATGCCCTGAATAGTCCTGAAGCATAAAAGAATACGTCATAAAGAAGATTGGGTTTTTATAAAATTCATTATCTCACAGGAATTTGTTAAATTTACCTTTTTAGTATTTATATTTTCTTCGCTGATATTCTAATTAATACAATATGCATTATCGAAAACTAACTTTTTATTCACTCTCTTTGGGTATTGTTCTTTTGATACAAACGAATTTGGTATTCGGGCAAGACGATAAGAAAGAGATACTACACGATGTATTTGCTAATCAGTATACATATTTAAAGAAGTATATCTCAAATGATCATTTCATGAGTCTGTACAAGACGCAGATATGGACTAACAATCTTCTGTATTATGCTGGTGAACGCAAGGAGTATGCAATACTAGATTCCCTTGCCGGCCTATATCTTGCTGCGCTTGAAAAATTGGAACGCCCTGATTTTGTCATTCGATATAACGGTGTTGTTGTAGATACATTGTTAACAGGTGGTTTTTACACAATGTGGCGTTACCCGATGGAACGTACTGTCAACAACAGCGTTTTTCAATATCGTGAGGAGCATCTGTTAAGCAGTGCGCAGTTTTTGTATCTTGTCTCAATGGCTGTTAACTATTCACTGGAGGCTCCTCCAGGCAGGTATTCAAATATTGATTCGTTGGTACAAGCGTATCCCGAGATAATCCTTGCACATCATTACCGGCGATGGATTTTTGAGATGGAGCATTTCCAGGTAAAAGGATGGGGATGTATTGAAGGGTGGTATAACCATTATGAGTTTCTTCAAATGAAAAACGATGTTCGTTTTGCACGAAAAAAGCGGTATTGCGGGGCACTCACTGATTCTGATTTATGGATAATAGCGGGATTGTGTGAGATGATGGATGCAAATAGGAGAGACAGTGCAAAGGTATTTATCAGTGAGACCGATAAAGCGCTCTTTAGAGTATATTTAGAAGAGGCAGCAGATATTTTACAGTCTCGTATCGATATTAAAAGAATAAAAACTGCTTCGGGCACTGTTGCAGGGTTTGCTTTTGATGAAGGGTATTGGAATCATTATCCTGATTACAGGTACGAGCGTTATGAAGATACGCTTTTCCCGGGAGAGCGGAGGCTGAAATGGCGTAAGAGGACATCCAGCCGCACTGCCTGGGATATCAGCCATGGCCGTCGTTTTTTCTTTGCGTTTCAATCAGTTATAAAGGCAGCTGAAGTTACAGGGGTGCACTATCCTGACAGCAGCGTTCTGGAGGCTCTGGCAAATCAATTGGTATATGTTATATATGATAAAAAGCAACAGGCTTTCCGGAATTTTATCAATGGGAACAACGGATGGTATCGTGTGGGATATCATGGAGAGGGTACGGCTTCACCACCCTGGTCACTGTCATTAGCTGCCCTTGAAGGGGGTTGGCTTTTTCTTGGTAAGTACAACAGTGATGTTAATGCGATTCATGAAGATATGATAGACCTGGTATTTCATCAGCCACAAAAAATGAGTAACAGGTATGGTGTTTATTATCGTAATTACGAACCGGAATACCTTGATTTCTCCCTTGAATCCAATTCACGGTTGCGCCAGTTGATGTTATTACAATTTTTACCTTCTGTGATGCTTTAATGAAGGTTTATTTTAGGTCTTCGATCCATTTCCGTGCATTAACAAAAGCCTCTATCCAGGGCGATACTTCATCGTTTGGCCGTTGATAGGGATAGTGTGCCCATTGCCATGGGAATATCGATCGTTCGAGGTGTGGCATGATGGCCAGATGCCGTCCGTTATCGGAGCAGATGGCAGCAGCATGGTAATCTGAGCCGTTAGGAGTGCCGGGGTATGCCGGATAGGTATATTTAGCCGGGATAGCGTATTGTGTCTCTTCAAGGGGAAGAATGATCTTGCCTTCTCCATGAGCTACCCAGATTCCCAATCGCTGTCCTGAAAGAGTTTTAAGCATTACCGATTGGTTGTCGGCAATGTCAACATTGATAAAGGCAGATTCAAACTTTTTGGAGTCGTTGTGCAACATGGTTGGCTTCTGTTTGTGGCCGGGATAGATAAGCCCGAGTTCTACCATCAGCTGGCATCCGTTACAAACACCTAAGCTTAGCGTGTCGTCTCTTTTATAGAAGTTGTCGAGTCTCATCTTTGCTTTCTCGTTAAATAAAAAAGCTCCTGCCCATCCTTTGGCACTTCCCAATACATCAGAATTGCTGAAACCTCCAACAAATACAATGATATTGATATCCTCAAGGGTTTCACGACCGTTGATGAGGTCGGTCATATGCACATCTTTTACATCGAAACCTGCCAGAAAAAGGGAATAGGCCATCTCTCTGTCTCCGTTAACTCCTTTCTCACGGATGATAGCCGCCCGAATGCCACTGCTGTTATTTCTGTCAGCGCTGAGTCCATATTGTTGCATGGTGCCTTTAAAAGCATCAGAGAAACGGAAGTGTAAGGGCTGTTCCTTGTAGTTATTGTACCGTTTCTTCGCATGGGTATGCCCACTCTGTAACTTGTCGAATAAAAAGGAGGTGGTAAACCAGGTGTCTCTTAATGATGGTATGTCGAATCTGAATATTTCGTTTTCCCGGGATATTGTCACCGTTTCATTGGTTGATGGCATACCGATATATTCATAGCTCACCCCTGCATTTTGCAGGATTTTGTTGGTCTGACGTTCATCTACCACCTGCAGGATAACACCGGGTTGTTCACTAAAAAGTAGTTTGATGATATCGGGAGCCTTGATAGCATTCAGGTCGATTGCCATTCCTGACTTTTCGCAGGGGAATGTCATCTCCAGCAAGGTAGTGATCATGCCTCCTGCAGAGATATCATGGCCTGCCACAACACATCCATTGGTGATAAGTAGTTGAATAGCTTCAAAAGCAGATTTAACCTTACCTGCTTCCACATCAGGGACTTCTTTTCCAACAGCATTACAAATTTGCGCGAAGCTGGATCCACCGAGGGCAAAGTTCCCTTTAGAGAGATCGATATAGATTAGTTTCGAGTTCTCTACAGGTTTAATATCCGGAGAGACAATCTTTCTTATGTTGTTGGTTTCTGCAGCCGCAGAAACAATAACAGTACCGGGGCTGAATACCACTTTTCCATCGGGGTATTTCTGTGTCATAGAGAGGCTGTCTTTTCCGGTTGGGATATTTATTCCGAGAGCGACAGCAAAGTCGCTGATAGCTTGCACAGCATGGTAGAGTCTGGTGTCTTCGCCTTTGTTGTTACAAGGCCACATCCAGTTGGCGCTGAGTGACACACCTTTTATTCCATGTGACAAGGGTGCCCAAATGATATTGGTAAGGGCTTCGGTTACCGAGAGCCTTGATGCAGCGCCGGGGTTCACGAGGCCGGATACCGGTGCATGGCCAATGGCGTTGGCTATGCCATAGGTGCCTTGATAGTCGGCAGTGACTACCGCAACATTGTTGAGTGGGAGTTGTATTGCCCCGGTGCATTGCTGCTTTGCAATCCTGCCGGTGACAGAACGGTCGACCTTGTTGGTAAGCCAGTCTTTACATGCTACGGCTTCAATCTGCAACACCTTTTCAAGATAGCTGTGCAGTAAGCCGGTGTTGTATTCTACTTCCTTAAAAGATGTTTCAACAGTAACATCTTGCATGACAGTGTGTGGTGTTTCACCAAACAAGTCCTTTATGTCGAGATTGATAGGGGTAATCTCTTTTTTTGTATCGATAAACCGGAGCTTCATATCGTAGGTCACTTCCCCGACGACGAACAGCGGAGCCCGTTCTCTGAAGGCGATTTTTTGGATGGCAGGCAGGTCCTCTTTTCTTATTATCAGCCCCATTCTTTCCTGTGATTCGTTACCTATGATCTCTTTGGCAGAAAGGGTAGGGTCGCCCAAGGGGAGCTTATCTATTTCAATAACACCACCGGTTTGTTCCAGCAACTCCGACAGAGAGTTAAGATGTCCTCCGGCACCATGATCGTGGATAGAGACTATCGGGTTTATGTCCGATTCAGCCATTGCCCTGATAACATTGGCTACGCGCTTCTGCATCTCAGGGTTGGCACGTTGAATAGCATTTCTCTCAATAGCATCACCATACTCACCGGTATCTACCGACGAAACTGCACTACCGCCCATACCGATGCGGTAGTTGTCGCCACCCATCACAATCACCAGATTACCTTCCTGAGGGATCTCTTTTTGTGCATCTCGTTTATTACCGTAACCAACGCCACCGGCAAGCATAATCACTTTGTCGTAGCTGTATTTCTTCTCAGAACCGAAGTGCTCAAACGTCAGTAAGCTACCACATACCAAGGGTTGTCCGTATTTGTTACCGAAGTCGCTGGCACCGTTAGAAGCCTTTATAAGGATGTCTGCAGGGGTCTGGTAGCGCCATGATCGTTCGGGTATTGCCATTTCCCATGTTCTTCCGGTGGTGGTTCTGCTATAAGGGGTCATATATACCGCTGTTCCTGCGATGGGCAAACTCCCTTTACCACCGGCCAGGCGGTCTCGTATCTCACCACCGGTGCCGGTGGCAGCCCCGTTAAAAGGCTCTACAGTAGTGGGGAAGTTATGAGTCTCAGCTTTTAGTGAGATCACGGTATTGATTGTACGTGTCCTAAAAAAATCGGGTACGTCCTGTCGCTGCGGAGCAAACTCTTCTGCCGACGAGCCCGCGATAAAGGCTACATTGTCTTTATATGCTGAAACAATAAAATTTGGATGCTCTTTGGAGGTGCGCTTGATGAGGTCGAAAAGTGAAGAGGAACGGACCGCTCCATCAATAATAAAACGCCCGTTGAAGATTTTATGCCTGCAGTGCTCTGAATTTACCTGAGAGAAACCAAAAACCTCGCTGTCGGTCAGTGGCCTTTGTAATTTCTTACTTAAATGGTGCAGATAGTCTATCTCTGCTACGCTAAGTGCCAATCCCTCTTCTTTGTTATAAGCTTCAATATCTTCAATAAGTTTTACCGGCTCAGGCGTGATATCAAGAGAAAAAAGTTCTTGCGTCAGAGCATGATAGCTTTCCTGAAGCATCGGATCATACTTGGGATGGGCAGTGAAGGAAGGGAAGAACTCTTCAATACGCTCAATGCCTTCGATTCCCATATTTCGAGTGATCTCCACAGCATTTGTGCTCCATGGAGTTATCATCACTTTTCGTGGACCTATAAATACGTTGTCAATCTGCTTTTTCTCCATCAGTTTGGCTGAGCCAAAAAGCCAACATAACTTCTTTTGCGATGATGAGGATAGAGCAACGTCGTGTGCTACAGCAATTACTGTATTATTGGAGTTTTGGAAAAATGTAATCATGGTATAAAATTTTCATGGCAAAGATAGCGAAAAGCGATTAATGGTGATATGCTTTGTGATGTATTAATGTAATATCTTTTATATCTTTGCAATGATATCGTTAATAAAAACATATGACATTTCAGATTGACGAAAACAACCTTGAAAAATTTATTATGATAGGCGACAGGGTGCTGGTAAAGCCTAAGTCACCCGATGACCGGACTAAAAGCGGGCTTTTTTTGCCTCCCGGTGTACAGGAAAAAGAGAAGATTAATGCCGGTTACGTCCTGAAAATCGGTCCGGGGTATCCTATACCGGTAATCAACGATGTGGATGAGCCATGGAAAAATAGAAGTGAAGAGGTGAAATATGTGCCCTTACAACCCCGTGAAGGTGATCTCGCTGTTTATCTCCAAAGTAATGGGTATGAGATAGAATTTAATAAAGAGAAGTATGTCATAATTCCTCATGGCGCTATTCTTATGCTCATCCGAGATGATGAATTGTTTCATTGATCATCACCCGACTCCGTCGGCTCAGTGTCCTGCTCACCATTATTGCTGTTTAGCAACAGCAATGCTTTGTCAACATCTTTTTCCATCACTAATAATTTTATCCCTGCTGTCTTACTGCTGAATAATGCTGAAGGGAAGTTGAAGTTCAAGTCTTTTAAGATAGCCGGGATGCCGTTCTCCTCTAAAAAAGCTCGTAAAAACTGTGCAGTTAATGGGTCACTAAAGTTGCGTATAACTTTTAATTTGTGTTCTTTTGTCATAATCGTTGTTTTACAATGCAAAGATAGGGCTTCTTCGACAATCCTTCTTGTTTATCTTGCTATTATAAAATAACACTACTATGCTGGTTTACCATATGCTATAATCGTTTAAAAGGAATTGGGGTCAATATTAATAGAGAAACGCAGGTGTGGAGAGACACAATAAATCAAAAGTAAATATTAGGTTGTCATTTTTTCTACATTAGATATTAAGTAGAAAATTTATTATCTTGGCTCCATAAATGATGATATTGAAACAGTTTCTGGCAAATAGATACATTTAATGATCAAAACATTGCTCTCAATATTTTTAATAGCCTTTTTTCCAATTTTCTCTTGTAACTATTTGGACAGGGAGAGTAGTTTACTTGACAGGATAACGGGGGAGAAGGGTGTAGCATCCGGCTCTTTTGTTGAGCAGACCTTTAGCAGGTCAGATATCAGGGGGTTGTCCGGCATAGAAGGAGATCTCTATTCCGGAAGGAGATGGAATGATGCTAATGGTGAGAATATTGTTGTTTTTTCATGGTTTTATACTTCGCAAGATAAAGAAATTAATACAAGTAAAAGTAAAATAGGGGACACCCTTCACTTGAGAGTATATCATTTTCTGCGTTCAAAAAATGCGCACTGGCAAATGATCTGCTGCGTAGAAGACCATGAGGTTTGTGATCGTGACTGGAGCCTATACGGTGGTTTTATTCCTGAATCGATAGCGGTTACCGACCTTGATGACAATAATATCGGTGAGGTCTCTTTTGTATATATAAAAGCATGTGTTACCGGTATTTCGCCATTCCGGATGAAAGCGATGATGCTGGAAGACAGTGTGAAGTATATTGCAGAAGGCACTACCATAATCGATTATGGGTATGGTGAGGTTGCCGGCAAAAAAGAGGTAACATACAACAGTGCCTTAAAAGAGACACACCAGGAGTTCCGCAGTCATTTCAATCAAGTATGGGACACCTGGTGTGTACATTCAGAAAAATATTCCGAAGGCCATTACAGGCATAAATTTTAGAGCAAGCCTCTGTTTTTAAGTAGTGGCTCTAGTGAAGGCTCCCGGCCTCTAAAGTTTACGTATAACTCCATGGGATCTTTTGTGCCCCCACTGGAGAGGAGCGTCCTGAACTTATCAGCTGTTTCTTTATCGAAAATACCATTGGCTTTAAAAGCTTCAAAAGCATCAGTATCTAAAATTTCTGACCACATATAGCTGTAATATCCTGAAGAGTATCCTCCAGAGAAAATATGTTGAAAATAGGTACTGCGATATCTGAAGGTGATTTCATCAATCAGTCCCATTTTTTCAGCGCTCATTTTTTCAAAATCTTTAACACTGCTGTTGATTTGGTTGTTGCATGCATGGTAGCCCATATCTAGCAGCGCTGCGGCCACAAACTCAACAGTAACAAACCCTTGGTTAAACTTGCTGCTCTTTTCTATTTTTTCTATCAATGCATCGGGTATTACTTCATTGGTTTCGTAATGTTTGGCGTACATCTTCATCACTTCGGGTTGGCCTGCCCAGTGTTCCATTATTTGAGAAGGGAGTTCAACAAAATCGCGTGGCACCCATGCTGTACGACCATAGGTAATATTTCGCAATAATCCGTGCAGTGCGTGGCCAAACTCATGGAAGAAAGTCTCTACCTCTTCGTAGGTCAACAAAGCCGGTTTGTCTGCGGTAGGCTTGGAAAAGTTGCATACTATTGAGACCAATGGTGTGATATGCTGGCCGTTGCGTATGCGTTGACCGCGGTATCCGGTGCACCATGCTCCGCCGCGCTTACTCTCACGAGGGTGATAGTCGAGGTATAAAAGTCCGATATGCTTGTTTTTTTCAGTAACTTCAAACACTTCAACGTCATCATGATACAAAGGAATGTCATTGCGTTTTGTGAATGTGAGCCCATATAACCGTTTAGCTACTTCAAAAGACCCTTCACGTACATTTTCCATTACAAAATAAGGCCTAAGCTCCTCTTCATCCAGGTCATACTTGTCTTTTCTCACCTTCTCAGCGTAGTACCACCAATCCCATGGGGCCAGTTGAAAAGCACCACCTTCACGGTCAATAATCTCCTGCATCATTTTCACCTCCTCTTTTGCCAGAGCTAACGCAGGATCCATTAATTGAGTTAGCAGTTCATCAACCTTTTCGGGGGTTTTTGCCATATTTTTTTCTAATACAAAAGTAGCATGGTTGTCGTATCCCAAGATATTGGCACGTTGCAGACGGAGGTTGGCTATCTTCAGCAAAATCTCTTTGTTGTCGAATTCATCGTCATTATTGCCACGGTTGATATAACCTTTGTACATCTTTTCCCGAAGATCCCTGTTGTCGGCATATGTGATAAATGGAATAAGACTCGGTTTTTGCAAGGTAAAGAGATATTTCCCCTCTTCTCCTTTGCTTTTTGCAGCTTCGGCAGCAGCAGATTTAACATTCTCAGGTAGGCCCGACAGATCATCTTTGTTAAGGTATAAAGTGAAGTTGTTGTCTTCAGCCAATACATTTTGTCCAAACTTTAATGTTAATCCCGCCAGTTTTTCATTAATCTCCTTGAGTTGCTCTTTCTCCGGGTCGTTAAGTAATGCCCCATTTCTGACAAAATCATCATAGATAAAATCAAGCAATCGTTGTTGCTCTTCGTTCAGTGAAAGGCGGTCTTTGTTATCATACACCTCTTTCACCTTTTTAAAAAGTGCGGGATTCATGATAATCTCATCGCGGTGTGCACTGAGCAATGGTGAAACGGTATCGGCAATAGCTTGTAGTTCCTTGCTGGTATTAGCGCTGCTCATGTTGTAAAACACGGACGAAACCCTGTCGAGCATCTCACCGGTAGTGTCGAAGGCAGCAATGGTATTCTCGAAAGTAGGCGCATCTTCATTCGCGATGATGGCTGCGATCTCTTCATTCTGAAGTCTCATACCCTCTTTAAAAGCCGGAAGGTAATGTGAAAGCGAAATTTTATCAAATGCCGGTGCCTGAAAAGGCGTTGCAT
>JAVVFR010000407.1:0-1867 GCA_032250595.1 Bacteroidales bacterium
AACAAAAGACGTTTTTATGAGATTATTTCAAAGATGGAAAAAATCTCGATTGAAGTAGCGAATTTAATTCGGATTTAAGCGATTTTAAAACTGCGGAAAATAGGTTTAAACGAACATTCTGCAAAATATTACATTCGTGTAGTTGAGCTAAAAGTGGAAGATTGTAATGCAATGGAGTTGCTGATTTGATAATTTTGTCCCAAGGCCCCTAACAGCAAAAAGGTTAAATGTATAAACAAATATTAAAGCAACCCTACGAATCGCTCCGATAGTGTAGCACGGCCAATCATGCAGGACTCTCACTCCTGCGACTGGGGTTCAAATCCCCATCGGAGCATGACACGGGCCTTAAATCCATTTATTTAAGGCCCTTCTATTGCATTTACTCCTTCTCCATCCTTATCAACCTGTTACGTGAGACAGCATTGACCTCACCTTTTGTTCCACCCAGGTGATCCATTATGTTTTCAAGATTCACATCCTTCCCACTACACAGTTGAGCTTCTGGATAAACGATGTTCCTGGCAATGAATATAAGGTTATACTAACTCGCATCTATTTTTTGTAACTTTTGTATACTATGACTGCATTATATAGTACTATATGAGAAAGGGTGAACCATTTTAACGAGTTGTTATTTCAGACGTAGAATATGAACAACTTAAAGTTGCTGAACAGAAAACCAAGTCTATTCAAGTGCTTAAGCGGATTCAAGCGTTTAAGCTCCTGTATCTTGGTTGGAAATATTCAGAAATTGCCGAATTCGTATCGGTTACAAATAATACCATCACTGATTGGATTAATTACTATAAAGATGGTGGAATCGCCTTTTTACTCTTGCTCAAGTATAAAGGCGGACGCGCAAAATTAAGTGATGAGCAATTGTTTATACTTAAAGATGAAGCCAGTAAAGGCGTATTTGCTATTGCAAAATACGGACAGCACTACATTCAGCAAAACTTTGGTATTGTGTACAATTTGAGTCATGTACAGCTCTTGTGTAAAAAAAACTTCATTTATCCTTTGAGAAAACAGGCTTGATTCCAGGCAAGGCCCCAACTGAAACGGTACAGAAAGATGTTATGTAACAGATAGAATACTATTCTCAACAAAAAGGAACCGTTCTCCTCTTTTTTGATCCTTGTCACCTTCTCCACACTGTAGTAAATGTAAGAAAGGGGCAGCTGCGAGTTAAAAAAGGTACAATCACAATAAAATCAAATACAGGTAGAAAAAGAATCAATATACTTGAAGCACTCGATATTGAAAATTTTTCTGTGACTACCACATTAACAGAAGAAACATGTGATTCCGTGCGTGTTGTTGAGTTCCTGCAGAAGATTAAAGAAAAATATCCCGATAGGAAAATTGTCGTTGTACTGGATAATGCAAGGTACAATTATGCGATAGCTACAAGAGCTTTTGCAGAAGAATGTACCATCTTACTACTTTTTTTACCTCCTTATGCACCAAACCACAATCGTATTGAAAGATTGTGGAAATTTACAAAGAAGCGTTTGGTAAATAACCCATATCACGAAGATTTCACTCAATTTGTCAATGCAACTGATAGTTTCTTCAACAATTTAGGTGACTATCATCAAGAATTATCCAGTCTTTTTACAAAAAAGTTAAAAATTGTACATGCGGAGTAGTATAAAATAGTTATTCTGTATTCTTATCACCTTTGGGGCGCGTCAATGATCGTGCGTTACAAACTCATGGCATCATAATCGACTATTTGTCCTTAAGTAAATCACCTTTGCTGCAAAATCCCCTCATACCACTCTATCCACCGTCCATACACCTCAACCAGATCAACGCCCCCATCCCCATCCTGCAGTTCATTCATCAGCAGCCAGAACAT
>JAVVFR010000408.1:0-1860 GCA_032250595.1 Bacteroidales bacterium
CAAAGCATCCTTTACCTGGGAAGCGAGCCATTACTTGCTGATAAAGAGAACAGAAAGATGTTACTGAGAACTCTGCAAGCAAAGATATTTGGGCAATCTTTACTTTTTGCTGAGAACTACCCGCGGTATATTCATGAGCTCTCGGAGCGGTATTATGAGAAGTTCAAGATTAAATACAAGGATGTTGACATAAATGAATCTTTATCCATTCCGCCGATAGAAGGAAAATCGCAGATGGAAGCCGTTGATGTAGCTTCCATCGGGGTAGAAGATTCCAGGACATTTGGAGGGGAACATCTGTGTTCCCAGATCATGAATAAACTCGATTTAAAATCCTGTTTTGATTCCCTCGGTTTTAATCAAAAGGAGATCAACCTGTCTTATATCAGCATTATCAGCAGGGCACTGTTCAAAGCATCGGAATATAAGACCACGCAATATCTGTGTGATAATAGTGAACTGCAGAGGATGCACGGTCATGAATATGAGAAAATATCACATTACAGCCTGTACAAGATAGCAGACAAACTATATGATAATAAGAATCTTATTGATAAATTCCTGTATACAAGACTGACAGATTTGTTTAATATCAAGGACTCGTTAGTAATCTATGACCTGTCCAACACTTATTTTGAAGGCAGGAAAGCATCCAGCAAACTGGCTCAATACGGTAAAAGCAAAGAGAAGCGTACTGACTGTAAACAAGTGGTATTTACCGGTGTGATCAACGCACATGGATTTATCCGCTATTCCAGGATCTATGAAGGGAACACTACAGACTCTCCAACCTTGGAAGAGATGATCACAGATTTAAAAAGCCACAGCGATACTACAACTGATAAGGTTATTGTAATGGATGCCGGCATAGCCTCTGAGGAGAACCTTGAATATCTATCGGGCCAACAGCTAAAATATGTATGCGTTTCCAGAAAGCAAATTACCCATTATAGCGTTGATCAGGATTCCTCGGTACTGACTATTAAAGACAAGAGAGACCATCCAATTGAATTAAAGGTCTTTACTCCGCAGGGATACTCTGATACATGGATGTATGTAAAGAGCGAACAAAAAAGGATAAAGGAGCGATCGATAGATGATAAAATATCATCCCGCTTTCAGGAAGAGTTACAAAGCCTGTCAAACGGATTGGATAAAAAGGGTACCACCAAGAAAGTGGAGAAAGTATGGGAGCGTATTGGCCGGCTTAAAGAGAAGTACCGGTTGGTAAGCGGAAAATATTTAATTGAAGTGACTGCCAGTGATGGAAAAGCTACAGAAGTTACCTGGCAGAGAAAACAGAATGAAAAGACGACCCCGAAAAAAGATGGTGTCTATTTCATACGAACAAATATCAAGCAGAATAACGAGAAGCAATTATGGAATGTATATAACACCATCAGAGAGGTAGAGGCAACATTCAGGTGCCTGAAAACAGATCTACAATTACGACCGGTTTTTCACCAGAAGGATGAACGGGTAGAATCACATATATACCTGTCCATCCTGGCTTATCAATTGGTGAACACCATAAGGCATATGACTAAAGCGAAAGGTATTACACATGACTGGAGGAATATAGTCAGGATAATGAATACCCAGACCATACAATCAATCATCCTGAATGGTGAGACAAAAAAGTTCAGCATCCGAAAACCCTCTAAACCTATTATGGAAGCTCTGGAAATATATCAGGCTACTCGAACAAAATCAATGGTTCCTGATAAGAAAAAATATGTAGTGTACCATTAATTTCTTAATCCGCTGAAATTAAGATAGATAATTTCGTAAATTACCAAGTTGGGTTAATGATCTCCCATTTCATTTGAAATAGACATTTTTTAATATCAGATCCGATAT
>JAVVFR010000409.1:0-1856 GCA_032250595.1 Bacteroidales bacterium
CCAAGAATGGTAAGTATCGATGGTGTGTATACACCGGCAAAAGTTCCAAATTTTTTCATCACGCTGATTTTTTTCTACACTTATACCAAATTTTGAACAGTGCAATATACCTTTTTTTTGTAACAATGTTTTGATCTCTTCAACAAAAGAGCGTTATAATGAACAGGTTGTTGAACGTATCAAAACACCTCATTCAACACCTGTTTTTGACGTTTTGAAAACAGATACCCTTCATCTTCAAGAACAGTTATACCCTCTTCACCTATCAACCGAGGCTCCATCTGCAGGGCTTTATTTCTGTAATCCTGCAGTGCTGCAGCATGGTTCATGGTGTGGCTGCACAGTACCATACCAAGGGTTACGTCAATATATCCTGGTTTTATCTCCTCTGCTTTTATAAACGCCTTTTCAGCTTCAGCATATTCCTCGTTTTCCCATAAAGCGTAACCGAGGTTACAGAGGGCTGAAAAATCGGTACTGTCTCTTTCTATTAACCACCTGTTTTTAGCCACCGCCTCCTGCGGATTACCAATAAGCATAGCCGATACAGCATAAAGCCTTGTTATCGATCTATTTTCCGGATGCCTGTTTATCAGGTGAGTGAAATCGTTAAATGCATCATGATACGTTCCTAAAAACATATAACATAATCCGCGGCTGTATACATACTCCTTTGTTTTCTCCCCTTTTCTTATGAGGGTATTAAAATCAACTGCAGCCTTACGGTAGTCTTTCTGCTTCAACAGCGCATCAGCCCTGTACCTGAGTGCTTTTATATCGGTGGAATCGAGGGATAACGAACGACTGAAGTCTTCAATAGCGCGCTCTGTATTGCTCATCTGCATAAATACCACTCCCCGGTTGATGACGGCCTTCTGCATATCAGTCTTTATCGCAAGCGCACGGTTATAACTGTCGAGTGCAGTAGCATAGTCGCCTTCCATCAACGATACATTCCCCAGGTAGAGATGTGAAAAGGCAGAAGAGGGATTGGTCTTTACTGCATACCTCCAGAAAGAGACAGGCCCGGAGAAATGCCCGCTCATGCGAATGCTCATAAGGGTAAAAGCAGCAATGATTATGATCATACCCCAACGGAATTGTCGTGCAGCCAAATACTCCTCCAATGGGGCTATCAACATCAACAACAATATCAGGATACCCATCATCGGGAAATAAGCCCGGTGCAGGAGATACTGATAAATATAATCCGACCAGCCGGGATTGTAAAACATTGCCGGCAGTGTCAGAAAGATAAAGAAAAGAGAAGCCCATATAGTCAGAGGTATATTTAACTTAGCACGCCAAAGAAGTACCATAAAAAGAAATATCAAAATGATGCCGCTCACTGTTCTCACAGTATCATAAAAAGGCAATACCACAATATTTAACGGTACAAAAAACTTCAACAAAGTCTCAGGTACTACAGGAAGGTTGGTTAAAAATCGTGACAGACCAAATGCCCCGTCACTCATAGTGCTCACTGATGCACGTCGCATATAAAAGTACACCACTGCAACAAGCAAGTAAAATGCTGCCTGGATAAATAATGCCTTATTTATCTTGAAGTCTTTTTTAATAAATAATGAGTAACCTGCTGTGATAAAAGCAATCATAAAAGCCGACTCTTTTGCCATCACAGCAAACATAAACGCCACAAAATATAAGATCAGGTCAACGGCTCTTTTTCTTTCAGTATAACGGAGATAGAAGATAAGTGCTATGATGCCAAACATGGCCAGCAACAGGTCGCCACGTGCCGGGATCCACGATATTGCAAAAGAAAACAAAGGATGTACACTATATATCGCCGCACCAAACAACGACAACAAATCCGTAAAACCCAGCTTTCTCAG
>JAVVFR010000410.1:0-1852 GCA_032250595.1 Bacteroidales bacterium
GGACAGAGCGTACGGGCCAGCTTCATCGGCATCGCCGAATGGATCCCAAATTTCCGTGCCTCGTAACTGCAACCCGCTACTACACCACGATCGGAAAGCCCGCCTATAATAACCGGCATTCCTGTCAGCGTACTGTTAACCAACCGCTCTACCGATACAAAGAAAGTATCCATATCCAAATGTACTATTGTCCTCTCCATTACTATACTGCTTATAAAAGTTTTTGATTAATTTTTAATCATTTCCTTGACTACAATTTAATCATTTTGTTATATTTGTACAAAAAAAACGAGAAAATCTTATGAACAATTTCAGCAGCAACATCAAGTTTCTTCGAAAACGCCGCCACCGCACGCAAGATGATGTATCGCAGGCACTGGGCACGAAACGATCTACGCTAAGCGGCTATGAAAATAGTATTGCACAACCCGGTATGGATGCTTTGGTAGCCTTTTCAAACTACTTTAACGTAGCAGTCGACACTCTGATAAAAGTTGACCTCACCGCTCTCTCAGAGAGCCAGCTCTCTCAACTTGAACGGGGATATGATGTATTTATCACCGGCAGCAAGCTGCGTGTACTTGCTACTACTGTTGATAACAGCAATGAAGAAAACATCGAGCTGATCAACGAAAAAGCCAAAGCCGGCTATAGCAGGGGCTTCGCCGATCCGGACTATATCAAAGTGTTGCCTACTTTCCATCTGCCGTTTCTGTCGAAAGAAAAAAAATACCGTACTTTCCAGGTGAGTGGCGACTCTATGCTCCCTGTCGCTGATGGCGACTATGTCACCGGAGCGTTTGTCCAAAACTGGCTCCATGTCAAAGATGGAACCCCTTGTATCATCCTTACCCTCAACGAAGGTATTGTCTTTAAAATCATTGAGAACAACCTCAAGCACAATAAAACGCTGCAACTGATATCATTAAACCCTTTCTATGAACCATACTCTATCGCTGCTTCTGAGATCAAAGAGATTTGGAAATTTGTTCACTACATCAGCAACGAGATACCCAAAGAGAATATTATTAAAGAGCCTCTTTCATCTACGGTAAAAGAACTGCAACAGCAGGTAAAAGCCATTCAGACACGCCTCAATATTTAGCAATCATGAAATATGCCATTGTTGATATCGAAACCACCGGCCTTAACTATCGCTCCGACCGTATCACGGAAATAGCCATTCTGGTGCATAACGGAAAAGAGATCATCCACGAGTTTATCTCTTTGGTGAATCCTGAAAAACGTATCCCATACCGTATACGGGAGCTCACAGGCATCAGTGACAGCATGGTTGAGATGGCTCCACGGTTTTGTGAAATTGCCAGAGATATTGTTGAGATTACCGACGATTGTATCTTTGTGGCACACAACGCTTCCTTCGATTATCATTTTATACGTCAGGAATTCAAAAACCTTGGATATAATTACGAAAGAAAGACTATCTGCACAAAGAAACTGAGCCGCAAACTACTTCCTGATATAAAGAAATATGGCCTGGGCCATCTATGTAAAGAGCTGGAGATAACAGTTAACCACCGCCACCGGGCCTTTGGGGATGCCAATGCAACGGTGCTGCTCTTTGAACATTTGCTCACTTTAGAAAAAGAGCCTGAAAACATTTCGTTACGGGAAATAGCGTCCAATATACCAAAAGAGAAACTGCAAGCACTTCCTGAAGAAGCAGGAATATACTACCTCTATAATGACAAACAGAAAATTATTTATATCGGCAAGAGCACTAATATAAGGGCACGTATTTTTCAGCATATGAGCAACAACCAAACAAAACGTGCTATTGAGATGCGTGATCAGAGCTATGATGTTTCTTATGAACTCACGGGCAGTGAGC
>JAVVFR010000411.1:0-1848 GCA_032250595.1 Bacteroidales bacterium
GTTTGATATAAAGATTGTACTGTTGGTATCCGAACCTATTTCACCGGCGAGGTTACTCCATACGATACAGTTTGTAATGTTTAGGTTTGAAGAGTTCGCATACAGGGCTATATCACCATCGTTGCCAGAAAAAGTGCAATTGACGTATGAAACTTGACAACTGGAATTAAAACATGCTGATCCTTGAAAGGAAGCGTAATTTTGGTCAAAGACACAATTTATCACATCTGCACCAAAATTTCCCTGGTACCCGTTAAAAGAGATACCTCCGCCATAGGTGCTGGCAGTATTTCCGGTAAACCGGCAATTCTCTATGGTAGCTCTGCCCTGGCCTAGGTAAGAGTTCAGGTTTATGGCACCCCCTCTGTTCAGGTCGGTTTCATTCTGATTGAAGGTGCAGTTTCTAAATGTCGGATTGCTGGTACCTGTGATGGATGAAAAATAAATGGCACCACCGTTATTATATGAATAACTACTGTCGAACACACAGGAGTCGAAAATGGGTGCTGCAACAGAAGAGCTGCCATTTCCAACATACACGGCACCTCCTGCACCACCACTGTAAGAGTTTACAAAATAGCAGTTTTTGATATACGGGGAGCTTTGTCCGTGATAATGTGCATTAAAATAGATAGCACCACCCCAGTCATCACCATGGTTATCAATAAATTTACAATTTTCTATCGTCATCGAAGAAGCGCCATACGATGTCGCATCATCATAAATGGCACCACCACCATCTGCCCTGTTATTGAAAAATATGCAGTTTCTTACCTGTGGAGAGGAAACATTTCCGTTCCCGGAGCCAATATTGCACCATCCTGCACCCATTCTGTCGGGATTACTTGAGCCATAAGCATAGCCCATGGTTATTGTAAAACCATCAACAATCAACTTGTCAGAAACATATTCTGTATAGATAACATGGGCAGTGTTTCCGTAGAGATATCCATCTTGATTGATATCTCCGGATAAGATTGTTGGATACTGAATCCAGTCGCGTGTTCCGCCACCATTTGGATAACCACCATAGAGTACAACACTGTCGGGGATCTCGAAATAGTGAAGGCGATTATTATTGATATATCCGACCCCCTCATCCGCGTAATACGTGCCTTTCGCAACAAAAATGGTATCACCTGCTGAGGCAAAACCTAAAGCATCCTGTAACTTATCCATTGCGGTATTCCATGAACTTCCTGTGCAGGAGAGGGTACAGGTGCTGGCAGAATCAACATATAGGTTTTGGGAAAAAACAGCGGTAGAGAAAATAATACATGTAAAAAAACAAAGTAATCGGTTCATGCAATTTTTTTTGATGGGTTCATGATTATCCAAAGAATGTGCCATTCTCAGATTATCTGGCAAAAGTAGCAATTTAACATCAGATTCTACAACTTCGTTTACAGGCACCGGCATTTTTTGGAAACCGCAAACAATTTTTTATCTTGCGGGTTAATAATGGATGAATGTTGTGTCATCAATAACTATAACGTATGAAAATAAGTATCATTTTAAATGTTGTTTTTGCCGCGGTTCTTGCGGTGTTATTATTGAAGCCAGGCATAATAACCGAAGGCCGGGGATCAGACAAGGAGGTTACTACTATGGAATTAAAAGAGAACAATGAAATAGTATCGGTGATACATGCACGTAAGAGTGTACGTCATTTCACCGGTGCTGCGGTAACTCAGGAGCAGCTCGATACGTTGATCCGGGCGGGTATGGCAGCGCCTACAGCGCGAGATTTGCGTCCCTGGGCTTTCATAGGTATCACCGACAGGGCAGTGTTGGACGCATTACAGGAGCAGTTGCCATATGCGAAGATGCTCGACAAGGCCGGTGCGG
>JAVVFR010000025.1:0-10580 GCA_032250595.1 Bacteroidales bacterium
AACCTTTTTCGTAAATGCTGGAAAAAGCACTTTAATGGTATTGATATTGCTTATAGTCCTTTTATTCCTTTAACCCAGGGAGAAAAGATAAAACCATCACACCTTCATGACGTTATTTCGAGCGATAGCCCCGATGCTATTCCCATTGTTCCTCAAGTGCTTGGCAACGACCCGGCACAATTTGAAGTTATGGTAAAAACACTCATGACGCTTGATTATGATGAAATAAACCTGAACATGGGATGTCCGGTAAAAGCAATCACAAAAAAAAAACGTGGTTGTGGCCTGATGCCAGAACCAACGATGGTAAAAGCCCTTCTGGAAACTGTAACAAAAGAGAGACCCAATCTTATCTCTGTTAAGCTTAGGTTAGGTTTGTACTGCAACAACGAAATCTGGCCTATGCTCCACCTTCTTAACACTATACCATTAAAAAAAATTATCATACACCCACGACTTGGAAGTCAGATGTATGATGGTATTATTGATCTGGATACATTTCAAAAAGTGTTGCATAGCACACCTCATTCTATTGTATATAATGGAGATATCTTTACTATTGAAAACTTTATCTCATTAAGAACTCGATTCCCTACCCTCAATGCTTATATGCTGGGAAGAGGAGTTTTACGTGATCCATTTCTTCCGGCAAAAATTAAAGGTATAATACCACCGGCAAAAAACACCATCAGAGAAATACTTTATGAATTCCATCAAACACTGTTTGAAACAACGATGCATCAAACAACCTCACAAAAAAAAGGGCTGGGAAAAATGAAAGAATTCTGGTCGTACTTCTCTTTTTGGTTCGAAGCAAGAGAAGAAATATGGTTTACACTAAGCCATACCGTTGAAAAAGAAAAATTTATAAAAACTGTAAATAAAATCTTTACCGGCCGGTTGGCTCAAAACATACTTCAATATAGCTAATTGCTAATTCATTGACCAGCCTGCAAAAATTATGCTATCCGCGTCTTTTTAAATCTCGTTGTTCTTCTTTAAACGATAAATAGTAGATTTCCCGATATCAAGTTTTTGTGCAACAACCATAATATTGTCATCATACTTATCCATAAAACTCTTGATGATCTGACGAGAATATTCGTTAAGGGTATTCTCTTTAAGCAGAAGATTAGCCATGGTGTTTATTGAGAAGAAATTAATATGATCGGCTTCGATAACTTTTCCATCAGACATAACAGCCGCCAACTCTATTACAGCTTTTAGTTCACGAATATTTCCGGGATAAGGATAGTTAAAGAGTTTCTCCTGTCCTGATGGTGAAATCTCTAATTTTTCAATACCATTCTCTTTACAAAATTCATTCAAGAAAAAGCGTGAAAGATGCATAACATCATTATTCCTTTCTCTCAGTGGTGCCACACGGATAGGAAGTCCAAGTAACCTATAGTAAAGGCCTTCTCTAAAAGTACCCTTTTTAACTGCTTCGAGCAATTCTTCTTCGCTGGCTATGATAATTCTGGAATTAAATTTTAATGCTGTTTCACCATTAATACGATAGAACTCTTTATTTCGTAGAACATCTGAAAACTTAGATTGCATTTGAGGTGTCATTTTATGGATATCTTTAATATAGAGCGTACCCCTTTGCGCCTCTTCAAGTTTTCCTCTTACAATATCGCGTTCATACATTATCGACTTCCGTTCACTGCCAAAAAACTCATTTTCAATCAGTTTCTCCGGCACAACGGAAATATCAACCTCCACAAAAGGATTGTTTGCATAAGCTGAATGAAAGTGAATTGTTTTAGCAATAAGCTTTTTCCCGGTACCTGCCTCACCGGTGAGAGAAACAGGAATGCTGGTTTTTGCCGCTTTATCAAGCAAAGCATAAAGCTCTTTGATCCATTCGCTTTTACCACGTAAAACCTTATTATATTTATATTTCTTTCCCAATTCATGACGAAGGCGCACTAGTTCGCTTTCATATTCCATTTTTTGTAAGGTATTATCGAAAATTAACTTAATCCTCTCATCACTGTCTGTCTCTTTGTAGATAAAATCAACAGCTCCCAAAGCCACAAGCTGCAACACTTCATGATCACGGCTGGTGGGGGCAATGATAATTTTAGCAATGGCAGGATTAAACCGCTTAATTTTTTTGATCAACACACTGCCACTCATTTCAGACATGGTATTACTGAAAAAAATAATGGAAGGCTTCTTGTAAAGAGCATCTATTAACTCCTCTCCTTTTGTAAAACTGACAATATTAATACCTTCTCCAGAAATAATATCGGAAAGTCTTTTGTTATAGTTGCTGTCTTCTGACGCAATAAATACTAATGTTTCTTTCATTCGTAAAAAGTTTTTTATGCCAATGTAAATATTATGTTTATATTTTTTAAAATCTAATAATTAGAAGAATTCTCAAAATTACAATTATTTCAATTCTTATGCAAATTTTGAATTGATTATTTAATAAAAAAACAGGTAGGCACTGCCAATTTTACAGCATAAAACCTGGCATTATGTCATTTTGGCACTGTGCTGAGTATTATTTATATTGCTGAATTACTGATTATTATGCCTTATACAAGTACTGTTTTTTCAGTAATGGAACATCTTTTGATGTAAACACTGTACATTAGAAATCAATTAATGTTTAATAAAAAAATAAGGAGGAAAAGCTATGTTACCAGTTATTAAAAGAGGATTTAATCTGCCGTCAAACTTTGACAATTTTTTCGATTTGCTGGATGATGAACGAGGATCTATTCCGGCAGTAAATATTTTAGAAACGGAGGATAATTTCAAAATCGAACTGGCTGCCCCCGGTTTTGAAAAAGAAGATTTTAAAGTTGATCTGGACAAAAATGTTCTTACCATCTCTTCAGAAAAAGAGCACAAACAAGAAGAAAAAGATGAGAAGTTTATGCGTAGAGAATTTAGTTACGCAAAATTTTCCAGATCATTTAATATCAATGACTCTATTGATGGTGAAAAGATTCACGCCAATCATAAAAATGGCATTCTCACTGTGGTTCTTCCGAAAAAAGAGGAAGCTAAGGCAAAACCCCCAAAACAAATTACTATTAGCTAAAGATGTAAAAAAAAACCAAGAAAGAAAGCCGGTAATATTAAATCCTACCGGCTTTTTAACTTTCTTTAAAAATATTTGTTTTAACCCACAAGTATTTTTACTTCCGGTTGTCAAATGGTTTTATCATCTGATTATAAAAATCTATATATGAAATTATTTCTTATTGTAGCAGTATTACTGATACCCTTAAGTTTTTATGGACAAGCACCTAAACCCACTGGGTCGTTGAGTGGAAAAGTCAAAGACAGCATTTCTGAATTACCGGTAGAGTACGCCAATGTTATTATTTATAAAAATGATTCTAATATTATTGACGGAGCCATTACCAACAGTGAAGGTGTATTCATAATTGATAACCTTGTTTATGGCAAGTATCGTATTAAAATAACCTTTATTGGATATGAGCCTTATGAGAAGAGTGGAATTTTTATCAGCAAAAATCAATCGAAAGTATACTTCGACGGGATTAAGTTAATGCCCGCAACTACTACGTTGGATCGTCATACCGTGACGGGAGAGGTGACAATGATGCAAACAAATATTGATAAGCGTGTTTTCAATGTAGATAAGAGTATATTAACGCATGGACAATCGGCATCAGAAGTGCTTGAGAACATTCCTTCTGTTGATGTAGACATGGATGGCAACGTCAGTTTAAGGGGCAGTGAGGCTGTAACAATCCTTATCGACGGACGACCTTCAGCTCTTCTGGGGAGTGATATAGCAACCGCTCTAAAACAAATCCCGGCAAGCTCTATTGAGAATATTGAAGTAATCACAAACCCATCCGCTAAGTACGACCCTGAAGGGATGTCGGGAATTATCAATATCAAACTAAAGAGAGACCAACAACATGGTATAAACGGCAACGTTTCAATTGGTGCGGGTAGTTACAATCAATATAATGGTTCTGTTAATCTCAACTATCGAATGAAGAAGATTAATCTCTTTGCCAACTATAGTTATAACAAAAGAAACAGAATACGAAACGGCATCACCAACACTACCAATACTTTTAATGACACGCTCTATTACATACGGCAAATTCAGGATGCAGAAAGATCTTTTTTCTCTCATATGGTAAAAACCGGTGCCGACTGGTATATCGACGACAAGAATACCCTCTCTGCTTTCTTTACCTACAACTTACGTGACCGCACTTTTACCGACGATGTTAGTTCCAGGTATCTTGATAAAAACGAAACCCTCTATACTCATTCACAAAAAGACTCCTATGAAGAGGATAAAGGCAATGGAAAAAGTGTGGTACTCACATGGGTAAAGACTTTTAACAGGCCGAATCAAGAGCTTATCATCGATGCAAACTATGCTGTTAATAGCGGTGAAGAAGAGGCGTATTACGATGAGCAATTCCTTTTATTTGATTACCATCCTACTACTAATATTTTCAACCAACAGCTTCATTATCAGAATGACATAAGTACCATAGCTTCATTACAGGCCGACTACACCTATCCGTTTACCAAAGGCCGCAAATTGGAAACCGGTATCAGGGCAGGATATCGGCAACTCGACAACGATTTTCAAGCCAATATCTTCGATACAACACAACATATATATGTAAATGACACATTGGCAACCAACCGGTTTATATACGATGAACTTATCACTGCAGCCTATGCAACACTTTCCGGGAAGCTCAATAAGCTGTCGTATCTGGCAGGAATCAGGTTGGAGCATACTATGGCCAAAGGAGATTTGGTCACTACTGATGAAACTTTCAACAAACAATACCCCGATTTTTTCCCAAGCATGCATCTTGCTTATAAATTCAATAAAAATAGTGAGATCCAGTTAAGTTACTCACGGCGTATCACCCGTCCACGAAGCAGACATCTTAACCCGTTTGCCGACTATTCCGACCCGCAAAATATAAGAAAAGGAAACCCATATCTTAACCCGGAGTATATCAATGCCCTTGAATTAAGTTTTGCAAGACTAACCAAAAAACTCAACCTTATAACATCAATCTATTACCGTGAAATTGTGGATATGATACAACGTTACAAAGAGATTACCGAAGAAGGATATACCATAACCTCTCTTGTGAATCTCGACAACAGCAGGGCTGTGGGTGCGGAGGCTATTACTACATATAGTCCGTTTTCATGGTGGAATAATACCTTAAGCATCGACTTCTATCAGCTGGAACTAAATGCAGATAATCTTATGGAGGGTTTGAGTCAAAAAGGACTTAACTACAGTGTAAAGCTCAACACTATGTTCAACATAAAAACCGGTACTGCCCTGCAACTCTCGGGAGCATATTTCTCACCCATGCCTGTTACGATGGGAACGCTCAACACCCGTTATCATATCGATCTGGGACTACGGCAACAAGTATTAAAGAAAAAAGGATCGATAAGCGTCAGGTTTAGTGATGTGTTCAACACCCGTAAATTTAGTATGGATCTTGCCGGACAAGGTTTTACACAAGAACTTGAAAGAAATTTTAACTCGCAAACACTTTACGTAACATTTACTTACACCTTTGGAAACCAGATACGGACAAAACAACGTGAAAATCAAAATCAAAACGATATCGACGAGGATATGATGTTATAATCCTTTATTAAAAGAGCTTACATCTTTCTGGCTAACATAAAGCTCATCAGGCCTGACAATCATGATTGCCATACCAAAGAAATACTCCAGGGCAACCATTTTCCGAAGTACCGGATCATTAAATTCCGGTTCGTCAACGATATCAATAAATTCACTCATCCCTACCTGTACAGAAACTCCATGCTGTGGCATAACTGTTGGATAGTCATACATATACAACGTATCGGGATAATACATCTTTTTAATACAATCAGCAAGCTGTTCTGTGGTGATATGCTCCATAATATCCCCTTTCTCAAACTGTTCTACCAGGGCTTCATACCGTTTAATATTATGTTTCCATGTAGAATCTGGCAATGGCTCGTTCAGTGCCCTAAGAAAAAATGTTTTATACCCCTCCAACATCATAGTTCTGTCGGCTACAAAGCCATTTACAATAAGAAACTCCTCAAAAACATCCACCACTTCATCAAGCAACAGGCTGTTTTCTTCTCCTATGCAAGAATCGAGGATGGCATTATTGCGCTCAAAAAGTTCGTCGCTTATGGTATTTTGCTTTTTGTTTTGATTTGAACAACCCAAAAATACCGTTGTTAAAAGGGGCAATAGAATATAAATAAACTTTATCATATCATTTTACTTTTCTAAGAGACGAAACCCCACGCCATGCACATTTTCAATCCTTATGGCAGGATCGTCATTAATATATTTCCTCAAACGGGAGATAAACACGTCCAGACTCCTGCTGATAAAAAAATCGCTGTTTTTCCAAACCTTCTCCAGTATCTCTTCACGTGACACTACACTGTTTTTATTATTCACCAAACAAAACAGAAGCTCTGACTCCCTGACGGTAAGTTTTTGCTTCTTTTGATTGAATATGATGATATTGTTCACCGGATCAAAACTTGAATTACCAATCTTTACAGGAGCTAATGGCTTACTGTTACTATCATCCTTTTTGCTTCTGCTCAGGAATATTTCAATTTTCAGTTCCAGCTCTTCAATAGAGAAAGGTTTTGTAAGGTAGTCATCGGCACCTAGTTTAAGCCCTTTTATCTTGTCCTCTTTCATTGTACGAGCTGTAAGAAAAATAATGGGAATATCGGTGTTGACCTTACGTATCTTGGTAGCCAACTCAAAGCCGTCAATACCGGGCAACATCACATCAATAATACAACAGTCGTAATGATTATTCTGAAAATGCTCCCATGCTTCAACTCCATCCACACAACGTGTTATAGCGTATCCTTTTCTCTCCAGGTTATCAGCAGTGACATAACTTAACGACTCATCATCTTCAACATATAGTAACGCAATATCAGGTTGTTCCATTGTTTACATATTTATCTGGAATTTTAATACAAAACTTACTTCCTTTTCCCGGCTCACTGTTAAGAGTGATCTTCCACCTATGGGCTTTAACAACATTTTTTACGTAGTGCAACCCCAAACCAAAACCCTTGACATTATGTATTAATCCGGTTGGAACTCTAAAAAAACGTCTAAAAATTCTTTTATGATATTTTTTTTCAATACCAATACCATCATCTTCAACACAAAACCTGGCATATCGATTTTTCTGTTCCAGTGTCAATGTTATCTCCGGTATATTTTTACTGTATTTTATCGCATTATCGATAAGATTTACGATGATATTAGTCAGGTGAAACAAATCCGCTTCTACCTGTATCTTTTCCGACGTAATGATGGTAGTGAGGCTGCCTCCCTTCTCATCAATAATTGGTTTGAAGCTTTCACCAATATCCTTAATCAACCCATTCAGATTAATCGTTGTCGGGTTCAATAAAAGCCTTTTTTTATCCACCGAAGCAACCTGTAACAGCCTTTCAACATGGCCTTTCAGACGACGGTTTTGCTCAGCAATAATGGCAACATAGTTTGCAAACCGTTCAGGATCTACTTTCTTTTTACTCAGCACTTCACTGCTAATAGCAATGGTTGATATCGGTGTTTTAAACTCATGGGTCATATTGTTGATAAAATCACGCTGTATCTCCGAAAGCCGCTTCTGCCTGAAAACTACAAAAAGACTGTAGGCAAAGAAAACAATAGCAGAGACAAGAATAAATGATGAAATAAACCAAATATCCATATTGCTGACAATATGAATACTTTTATTAGGGAAATAGATGCCAAAATAATACAAACATCCTCTACAAGTCATAAACTGATGTTGCGATGGCTCAACCCTTTTTTTATTATCTTTACTCACATAACGGCCATATACCATCTTCTCTTCATAACAGTCATAGATAGCATACTCATAATCAATATTGATCTTATGTTTGTTGAATTTTTTTATCAGAACCATATCAAGCACATCAGCATTGATAAAATCATTGACTTCAACCACGAAATAGTTGGACGAGAGTTGTCGCACCGGGCTCTTGGAATACAATCCGGAGTTGTTATACTCCGCCAATTTACTAGCAACATCATATAATGCTACATGAACATTTTGGTTAAACTGATTTTCATGAATATCATAGGTTTTTTTTACCCAATACATCTGAAAAACAATTATTCCAATGATGGTTGCGGCACCAAAAAGTATTAATAATCTTATTGCACTGCTTTTCATACAGTAAAGATATAAGTTTTTAAAGATTTTTACACCAATAAACCGTCATTTTTACATTTCGTTTACACTAGTTTAAATGTTGTTAACAGCATAATAAAGAAGGATAGCATATCTTTACACGATAATAAAAGAAGTTAAAGAATAAATAATTATATGATGAAAATATTAATATCAGTACTTACCATTGCCGCTTTTATAAATCTTTCATTCACCAATCCAGCACCATCAAATGATGAACCGGCTGTTAAGTGGGACAAGACCACGCATGACTTTGGAAAGATCCAACATAAAAAACCCGTAAAGGCAGTTTTTCTTTTTACCAATCAAACAACACATCCCATCATTATTATTCAGGTAGAGCCCACTTGTGGATGTACAGCACCCAAATATGATGAACATCCGATACTACCTGGCCAGCAAGGAAAGATTGAAGTGACTTACGACGCTATGAGTCGTGGTGTTTTTCATAAGAAAATATTAGTGAAAATGGATGTAGGTAACTTCAGTGTTTTTGTCAAAGGACAGGTTATTGACTAAAGACTTCAAAAAACGCATCGATAAACTGCTGCTCTATTGTTTTAAACGGTATTTCTTTTCCTGTCTCCTTGGCGATTGATGTAACACCTTTATCAACAAATCCACATGGATTAATATAGTTAAAGTAGTCGAGGTTGGTATTAACATTCAGTGCCAGGCCGTGCATCGACACCCATCGTGAACTGCGGACACCAATTGCACAAACTTTTCTTGTCTTTCCCTGAACATCCTTATCGAGCCAAACACCAATAGCATTGTCCAGACGCTCTCCCCTGATATCGTAATGACGTAGCAACCTTATCACCACCTCTTCCAGCTTATGGATATACTCTTTTACACCATCTACATAATATTCCAGGTTAAGGATTGGATAAGCAACCAGCTGGCCCGGTCCATGATATGTAATATCACCGCCCCTGTTAATATGATAAAACGTTGCATCTTTAGCCTTTAATTGTATTTGATCTATAAGTAGATTTTGTGCTGTGCCGCTTTTCCCTAAAGTATACACATGTGGATGCTCGCAAAGAAGCAGGTAATTATGGGTAATCAACTGCTCCTCTTCAGGAAGTTCCTTATTTTTGAGTTTCTGATCAACAATGCCGTTAAAAAGCATTTCCTGCATCTCCCAGGCTTCTTTATATTGAATCATACCGAGCTTTTTAACTGAAATCTGAGGGTCTTTTTTCATCAGGCGATCTATTATAGTTACATTCTTTATTACTTTATATTTTAACACTTAACATGATTTTCTGCATGATACGATGATCGCACTAAGGGGGCGCTCTCTACAAAAAGAAACCCTTTCTCCAGGGCAATCTGCCGGTATTCATCAAACTTTTTGGGTGTCACATATTCCTCAACCGGCAGGTGTTTCGTAGTAGGTTGCAGATATTGACCAAGGGTAAGCACTTCACAACCGGCAGAGAGTAAGTTGTCCATTGTTTGGAGTATCTCTTCATGATGCTCTCCGAGGCCGAGCATAATACCAGACTTCGGCCTCAAACCCTGGCTTGCGATTACCGACAGCACATGAAGGCTGGTGCGGTAATCTGCCTTGCTGCGTACTAAAGGTGTTAACCGCTCTACTGTCTCAAGGTTGTGTGAGATCACATCAGGCCGGCTGTTACATACATGCACTATCAGACGATCGTCACCACAAAAATCCGGAATAAGAATCTCTATGGTAGTGCCGGGATTAATACGCTTAGCAGCATTTACTGTCGCTGCCCATATAGCTGCACCGTAGTCTTCCAGATCATCGCGGTCGACAGAAGTAATAACCACATGTTGCAACTCCATCAGTTTTACAGATTCAGCGATGTGCATAGGTTCATCATAATCCACAGGCAAGGGCTTGCCTGTCTTCGTAGCACAAAACTTACACGATCGTGTACAGATCTCTCCGAGAATCATAAAAGTAGCAGTACCATTGCCCCAACACTCCGCCATATTTGGACATAATCCCGACTGACAAATGGTATGCAGTTTATGTTGTTCAACGATCTCTTTTACCTGTATATATGCCTTGCCTTGTGGAAATTTTATCTTCAGCCAATCCGGTTTCCTTTGGTGTCGCTTCTTCTCCTGATTCATCATAAACCACATTAAATATTTTTGCAAAGATAATTAAAGATTGCAACTTGTAGAATTTCATTACATCATTAATAAAACACAATAAATATGTCTCTATGATGGGTGAAATTTTGTATTTTTACTAAATATTGAACAACACTATATTTTTATGACAAAAAACAAAAAAAAACCTTCCTACCAACGACAACACAA
>JAVVFR010000413.1:0-1839 GCA_032250595.1 Bacteroidales bacterium
GTGGTGTTGGACATTTCGGGGTTCAGGCAGCAAAAGCGAAGGGGGCTCATGTAACTGCCACCTGTAGTGCGGGGAACAGTGAACTGGCCAGAGAACTGGGGGCAGATGAGGTGTCCGGGTACAGCGGGGATCATATGATCAGTGCGGGAATTCAGTTTGATGCCATTCTTGATGCCTGGGGAATGATGGCGAACAAGGATATTCGTCGCCTTCTTAAACCGGACGGAATTTATGCCTCACCATTATACATGCCCTGGACGATCTTCCGGGCATCCTGGATCAGGATCCGTTTTGGAAGGAAGATGACGTCCTCCAACATGCGTAGCAGACCTCAAGATTATGATGAGCTTGAGGCCTTGATTGAGCAGAATCAACTGAAGCCTGTGATAGAGAATGTATACCCGTTGGAGAAATCATCCGAAGCTTTCGATAAGGCCGAATTCGGGAAACCACGCGGAAAAGTGCTTATTAAAGTATGCTCATTTACTTGAAAACTTTAACTCCTTAAAAATATAAGCTCTGTTGATATTATGGCTTCCATAGAATATTGCGTAATTTCCATATAGTTAACCCGTTGTGCTATTAAGAAGCCAACGCATATTTTAAGTGGTTCAACGGTTTCTCGTTCTTATAATTGATATACTGTAACAATGTTACAGCAGTGATTATACAGAGGATGCGTACTGAAAGGCCTTTTGTTGACTTGGCATAGTTTCTCTTCAACATCAGCTGATCACAAAGTTGGGAGAATAGTGTTTCAATGCGTTTTCGTGATTTCATAAATATAAAAGGAAGACGTTCTTTGTCATGCTGACCAGACTTTACGGGAGTAAACAATTTGATTTGCCTGGTTGTAAACAGATCCTGTTGAATGGGTTCTGAAACATACCCTTTGTCTCCAATTAAAGCGCAGTCCTTTATTCCTGAGTATTTTACCTCATTTAGAAAGTGAATGTCGTGGATGCTGGCCTTGGTTAATTCCATTGATGAATAGACGCCTCTGATAGAAGTGGCAAGATGGAGTTTGTATCCATAGAAAATGGCTTTATTTACAGCAGAGTAACCTCGATCTGGAGCCGTATCATAGTCATCTTTGCATATCTTGCTTCTATTAATCCTGGCATTCTTGCAGATGGGTACCGGTATTGAGTCAAGTAGATAGATGTTTTCACCTTCATTCAATAGGGAAGCGATCCGGTCGTTTAATCTTGCAATCAAGTCTCCCAGTCGCCGCCTTCTTCGATTGAAGGGGCTTCTGTGTATGAGATTGGGAAAATCGTTGATATGATCAGATTTGATCTTCCCAAACAGGTAGTTCTCACTGTCAATACCGATAGTTTCACCCAGTAATGAAAGTGCAATTATTTCACAATCAGACATTTTGGGCTTGTTAGGATAGATGTAATAGTTATAGTCAGCATCAATAGAGCCTTTAAAAAACGATTTTGTAATGTTCAAAATCTTGTCGAAATTTGATTTGAGATTGTGCATGATAAAGGAGTGTTTTTGGTTGAATACTTCCTTTAATTTACTGAAATACAGTAACATGCGCAATCTTTTTTTATAAGAGTTATAAACAGTTTTTAATAGCACAACAGGTTGTATCTTTATCCCGTTAATTAGCCAAACCACACATCCATGAAAAAATTATCGTTAGTATTCCTTTGGGTAGCCGCACTGGTCCTGACTTCCTGTTCGAAAAAGACCCCTGACTTTGTGCACAGCATACCGGATGATGCCATTGCAGTACTCTCGCTGCATCCGATGCAAATTCATACAAAAGGTAAGATCAATTCTTTTACCTCCATCAAGGAAAAAATGAAAGATGAAATCTGGTGG
>JAVVFR010000412.1:0-1839 GCA_032250595.1 Bacteroidales bacterium
TGCAAAAGCACTTCAAAGATTGTAACAGCTCTTTTTTCAGGTAATTTATTCTTCCCATATCTTTCCAACCGATCCTGTGCTTCTTTTTCTGACAACCCCTCTTCTGCAGAATTCAACTGCTCCAGCACTTCATTCTTTTCCTTCAAATACAATTTTTCTGTATCTGAAATATCAATCATTTTTGCTTCCGGATTATTCATAACAACAGTTTTATTATACCTAATCAATTATTACTCTTCATTCGCTATCACACAAAAAAATTTTCTCGTTACTTAAAAAAACAAAACACAAATTTACGTTTTTTTCAAAAACATTCATGAATTCAAAGTAAACGATTCTTACTTAAATTGATACGACTACTTGACGCAATTGTTAATAAAAAAATTATACTGATTCCAAAAATACGACATAGTAGTTTTGTATTTTTGAGACATGGAAAAAACATATCAGGACACACAACGTGTCAGGACTCGCACCAAGCCGGGTGATATAGCAATCGACACGGGCAAGATACCACCTCAGGCTGTAGATATTGAAGAAGCGGTATTGGGGGCACTCATGATTGATGCCAATGCCCTCAATGATGTAATTGACATTTTAAAACCCATTGTATTTTACAAAGAGAGCCATCGACGGATATTTGCTGCGATACAGGAACTCTTTGGAAAAAACGAACCTGTTGATTTACTTACGGTTACAAATCAGTTGAAACTTAAGGGCGATCTGGATCTGGCCGGAGGGCCTTTCTATCTTACGCAGCTCACCAGCCGTATAGCTTCGGCAGCCAACATAGAGTTTCATGCACGTATCATCCTGCAAAAATTCTTGCAACGAGAACTTATCAGGCTCTCCAACGATGTTATAAAAGATGCCTACGAAGACCGTTCGGATGTTTTCGAGCTATTAGATAAGGCTGAATCGAACCTCTTTGAGATCAGCGAGAACAATTTCCGCCGGGGGTATGAAAATATGCAGTCGTTGATAAAAAAAGCGATCAGTCAGATTGAAGAGGCGCGCAAACAAGACGGCAACATCAGTGGTATTCCATCCGGTTTTACAGCGCTGGATCATGTAACTGCCGGGTGGCAAAAATCTGACCTTATCATTATCGCAGCCCGTCCGGGTATGGGAAAAACAGCACTTGTGCTCTCTATGGCACGCAATATTGTTATCGACCACGCCACTCCTGTGGCTGTTTTCTCTCTTGAAATGGCTGCCATCCAACTTGTCACAAGGCTTATCGCCAGCGAATCAGGACTGCCGGCAGAGAAACTAAAAAAAGGACAACTGGAAGAACATGAATGGACACAACTCAATACCCGTATCACCAATCTTGTCGATGCAAAACTCTTTATCGATGACACCCCTGCACTGTCTGTTTTTGAACTAAGAGCAAAATGCCGCCGGCTGAAAGCACAACATGATATTCAACTGATTATCGTCGACTATCTGCAACTGATGACTGCCAGCGAAGAGAGAGGGATGCAAAAAGGAAACAGAGAACAAGAGATAAGCACCATCTCAAGAGCCTTGAAATCATTATCCAAAGAACTGAATGTTCCTGTTATTTGCCTTTCACAGCTAAACCGGTCTGTTGAGACACGCGGCGGTGACAAAAGACCACTGCTCTCCGACCTCCGTGAATCCGGTGCCATTGAACAAGATGCTGATATGGTTATCTTTATCTACAGGCCAGAATACTACAAAATTGATGAGGATTCCCATGGTAACTCTACTGCCAATATGGCGGAACTGATCATTGCAAAACATCGTAATGGCGCACTGGCCGATATCAAACTTACCTTCCATAAAGAACTTGCTAAATTCGCAAACCCTGAC
>JAVVFR010000026.1:0-1195 GCA_032250595.1 Bacteroidales bacterium
AAAAGCCTCGTTCATACCTTTATCTGCCAGTTTTTTCATTTCAACCAACTCATTATCATCATTTCTTTTCGTAATACTTTTTTCATCCAGCATATTATAATATTGCATCATCGCATCTTTTGACTGGATATAAATAAGATCAAAGAGCTGATTGGAATCCAGATCAGCCACTTCTTCCTGGGGAGCCTCCTTAACGACCTTATCTGTTAGTTCACCACCAATGCTTCTGGCATACCTTTTCAAGTCATCCATTTCAATAGTTTTTCCAATTTCATCTTCCATACCTACAAATGAGGTGTTTTCCACTACTTCAATATAAGCTTTGGCAAATGCATCTTTAACCAGAGTTTTATCAGGAACAATTGTTGGATTAGTAGCATTTAGCACGATACCAACGGCGAGCGGAATACCCCAGAGCCCCATATTCTGTATCCAGAATATGAGTGCATAGGCACTGCCCAGTTGTTTCTCAGGAATTATTTTAGGTACAGAAGGCCACATTGCAGAGGGAACGAGAGAGAATGCTATTCCAAGGAGAATCACATTAAAGAAAGCAACAAATACACTGTTGATGCCGGGCAAAAAGAAGACAATATGCACAATTATCAGCAGGACAGCTCCAAGGATCATAATTGAAGCCCCCTTCCCTCTTTTATCATATATACTTCCAAACAACGGAGTAAGCAGCATTGTTCCAACAGGCACCAGGCTGGGAAGCCATCCTGCCCATTCAGCACTAACCCCAAATTTATTCACCATTAAATCGGGCCCGTATTTATAGAAAGGAAAAACAGCAGAATAGAAGAGTACGCATAAAATTGCAATAAGCCAGAACCCGCGATTGGAGATAATAAGGCCGAGGTCGCGAATTTTAAACTTGTCTACTTCAGCATCAAGAATATTTTCATTAATCTGATTATCAAGTTGTTTGTCTTTTATATTATAGTATAAGAAAAAGAGTAATCCAACCATCAGGATGAGCACTCCCACAAAAATAACCGTAGGCACATCCCACATTTTTTCTGCTTTAGCACCAAAAGCGAGCGGAACAAAAGACCCCAACCGGGCTATTGCTACCTGCATCCCCATGGCCAAAGCAAGCTCTTTTCCTTTGAACCATTTTACCACCGACTTTGAAACGGTAATTCCGGCATATTCCACACCAACACCAAAAAGTGCATAACCAAAAGCAACC
>JAVVFR010000026.1:1205-10536 GCA_032250595.1 Bacteroidales bacterium
CCTTCAGTAGGTAAAATACCCTTAAAAGCGGCATATTTAATGGCACCACCAATTATCATAATCAGTACTGAAGTAATTGTGCTAAAACGAATACCAAGCCTGTCGAGAAGAATACCAACAACAACAAGCATTACAAAAAAGACATTGAAAAATGCATATGCACTTGTCACAAATCCATAATCTGCACTATTCCATTCATAAACCCTTTCAAGAGCAGGCTTTAGAGGGGAGATGATTTCTGTAAAAAGATATCCGGCAAACATTGTGAACGAAAGGATCACCAACATCAGCCAACGCGTTCTTTTTGAATCGCGTAACGTTAATTTAAGTTTTTCAGTCATATTCTTTTCATGTTTAGTGAATGATTCGAAAAAAAAAACACCGCTAATTTAGAAAAACTTACTTGTTTACAACAAAAAATGTTGAATAAATTAAAGAGTATCTGAAAAACAAGTGGATGAAAGAACAAAATATGAAGAATCATATTGCCAATGATAGAAATAATCAAAAAATTATTAAAAACCATCAGTTCATAAATCATATTTCTTAAACTAAGGGGTAGCTATATTTTATATATTTTTACGGTTCATTAAATAATTAACGTTCGAAAAAAGTATATTATGAGACGATTTATAGTAAGCTTCATAGGTTTGATTTTATTATCATACAATCTATTTTCAGCCACAGTTCCATACGAGCAAGCAACAGAAGTAGCAAAAAACATCTTCTATGAGCGATCAGGGCAACCGATGGTTCCTTCAACACCTTATGTTTTATCAGTAAATGGCCCCTCCCTTATTTATGTTATAAACAATACAACGGGCAATGGTTTTGTAATGATATCGGCAGATGATGCAGCATATCCGGTATTGGGATATTCATTGACAGGACATTTTACTAATGACACAACACAACAACCACCGGCCTTACGCAGTTTAATACGCTATTATAAGAACCAGATATTGTGGCTAATTGACAATAACATCCCTGCCAACAATAATGCTAATAGGGCATGGAATCATTATTCAGCAACACCTTTTGTTGGAAACACGACACTATTGGCGGTACCACCACTTTTAGGCAACATTACCTGGAGTCAGGGTTGTTACTATAATGCAGATTGCCCTTATGATGCAAGTGCAGGCTCCTCCAATTGCAATCATGTACCTGTAGGATGTGTTGCAGTTGCAATGGCACAGATCATGAAATACTGGACATATCCCTCCTCAGGGACCGGAGCAAACAGCTATACTCACCCTACCTATGGCACGCAATCGGCCAATTTCAGCAGCGCCTCTTACAACTGGAGCCTTATGCCAAACAGTGTCACCTCATCCAACACCGATGTTGCACAAATAATGTATCACTGTGGAGTAGCTGTTGATATGAACTATGGCCCAACAGGGTCGGGTGCGTATGCCAGTGATGCTGCATGGGCCCTAGTGAATAATTTCAACTACAGCTCATCAGCACAATATCTTTTAAAATCTTACTATACTAATTCAGTATGGGAAAACATGCTAAAAACGGAGTTTGATAATTCCAGGCCGGTCTTTTATCGTGGCAATGCTTCCAACGGATCCGGAGGACATGCATTTGTTCTCGATGGCTACCAAGGGACTTCCAACAACCATTTCCATATCAACTGGGGATGGGATGGCTACTACAACGGGTACTTTTATCTGTCATCATTAACCCCTGGAAGCAATAATTTTTCATATGATCAGGGAGCCATCTTCAACATAGAACCTTCAACACCTCAAATGCCGTCAGCCGATTTTACTGCAGACAACACATTTGTTTCAACAGGATCGCCGGTAAATTTCTCTGACCTGTCCAGCGGTATTCCTACCTCATGGAGCTGGACATTTAACGGCGGGACTCCTTCATCATCCAATCTTCAAAACCCAGGTAATATTGTATATAACATTCCCGGCACCTATTCTGTTTCATTAACTGCCACCAACAGTGTTGGCAGCGATATTGAAACAAAAAACGGATATATTACTGTTACACCCTATTGCATTCCCTATACCCAGGCGTGTGATGAGTACTTCAGTAATGTATCGGCCGGGAGCATTAATAACACCAGTGGATGTAGTACTTACAGCGACTTTACAAACATCTCCACCAATATGCTCATCGGCAATTCCTACCCGATCACCCTCACCAACGGAACCCATTATAGTGGCGATGCAATGGGTTGTTGGATCGACTGGAACGGTGATTATGACTTTGACGATCCGGGAGAGAGCATTTCAATTACTTACAATAATGGTGTCGGCACCGGTATCATCACTGTTCCTGCGAGTGCACAAACAGGCCAGACTACCATGCGGCTGCGTATTGTTTACCAGCAAACACCCAATCCCTGCGATTCAAGTCAATGGGGTGAGGTGGAAGATTACAGTATTCTGGTCATAAGTGGAACAGCACCACCGATCGCTGATTTTTATGCAAGCTCTACTACCGTTTCGTTAGGACAGTCCGTTAATTTTACTGACATCAGTATTGGAGCACCCACAGGCTGGAGCTGGGATTTTGGTGACAGCCAATCGAGCGCCTTGCAAAACCCTGCACATACTTACACCAACACCGGATTGTATATAGTATCACTGATTGCAACAAACGCATATGGCTCAGATACCATGACCAAAACAGATTATATCAATGTTGTTAACTATAGCGCGTGCGATACCATCACCAATCTTTTGGCTAACGATACCATAACCTATTACACATGGACAGGATATTGGGGCAGACTTCCCGGACACAACTACTATAATATGAGCGGGTATGCAGACCTGTTTAACAATACAACACCGAAACACCTGCAAGGAGTTGATATTGCTATTGGGCAAGCCTATGCAGGAAGCTCCTCTTCATACATCACAGTGAATGTATGGGATAAAAACTCATCCGGTCTTCCGGGAAACATTATTTATTCAAAACAATTGTTGGTCAACACTTTAACACCATATTCATGGAATTACATACTCTTCGATTCAGCAGTTTATGTAAGTGCTGATTATTTTGTTGGTGTTGAATTAAATTACGGCACTCCTCAAGACAGCGTGAGCTTTTATATGGCACAACTCAGAGGCTCTGCCAATACGATGTATATCAACTTAGGTGGGTGGGATGATTTGCCGGGAATATTCTCCAACACATCCTATAACTCATCACTGGCACTCTATGTAGTCCATTGCCCGATAGTTATCACACCCCCTGTAGCCAATTTCAGTTATCAGCCGGCAATGCCTTTAACCGGTCAAAGTATCAGCTTTATTGACTTATCAGCCGGTTCCCCAACAACATGGTTGTGGGATTTCGGCAACAGCCAGACCAGTGCACTACAAAATCCATCCTACACCTATTCCTCACCAGGCACCTATAATGTTTGCCTTATAGCTGCAAATAGCGGGGGGTCAGATACTACCTGTCAAAATATCACTGTAACGAATCCACCGCCACCGGTGGCCGGCTTCAACTACACTCCCACTGCCCCGCAAACCGGGCAGCCTATAAGTTTTACCGATCTGTCTGCCGGCAGCCCTACCTCATGGTTATGGGATTTTGGCAATAGCATCACCAGTGCATTACAAAATCCTAATTACACTTATCCGGCAGGAGGGACATATCATGTTTGCCTTACAGTATCCAATGCTTATGGAACGGATAGTACATGCCAATATATTACTGTTGCCAACCCTCCCCCACCAACAGCAGGGTTCTCAGCAACACCGGTATCAGCAACAATAGGCCAGCCGATACAATTTACTGACCACTCTACAGATGCTCCAACAAGTTGGACCTGGTATTTCGGCGATGGAAACAGCTCAACGCAACAGCACCCTTCCTACTCCTATGGTGCTATTGGCACATATAGTGTGAAACTGGTTGTGTCGAATGCTTATGGCTCTGACAGCCTCACACAAACAAACTACATTACCATCAGTGGTTCAGTACCAACGGTAGATTTTTCAGGCACACCGACAATAGCCTACACTGGTGATACAATATGGTTTACTGATCTCTCTTCAGGATCACCCACAAGCTGGAATTGGCAATTTGGAGATGCAACAACAAGCACCCAACAACATCCTTTCCATATCTATTTAACAACAGGAAGCTATACCGTTGAACTGAGTGCAACAAATATTTATGGCACCTCCAATAATCAAAAACCAAATTATATTTATATCACCAACCCACCTCCTCCACCGGTGGCTGACTTTACAGCAAACACAAACTCTATTTTAGCCGGACAGAATGTTAGCTTTACTAACCTATCATCTGGTAATCCTACAGCGTTTGCATGGCAATTTGATGGTGGAACCCCATCCTCTTCTAACCTGCAGAACCCCGGTAGCATCACTTATTATACACCCGGCATCTATGATGTTACACTTATTGTTTCAAATACCATCGGTACTGACACTACTACCAAACCAAACTATATATCGGTTGGAAATCCCGGTATTGAAGAGGCTGCAAAAGGAAAGCTTTCCCTCTACCCTGTACCGGTAAATGACTGGCTGTCGATAGAAGGAGAGGAATGTCACTTGGTGAAAAATATCATTATTTATGATATGACAGGACGTGAAGTAATAACCTATTCAAGCTTTGACCGAGAAGAAGGTAGAATTAACCTTAATACCACTTCTCTATCAAGCGGTATATTTATAATTAAGCTTGAAATGGAAAATAATCAAACGATACTTAATTTCTGCAAAATATAAATATTTGATTATTTTTGTAAATGAAAATAGTATCTCTATAACAACAGCATGTTCCAATTCATCCTTAATAATTAATAAGGAAATGCTTAACAGTAGTGACACATAATTTTTAATTGTACAAATACCATATTACTATGAAATCTTTTCTTGCTTTAGCATTATTTGCTATAACTATATATCCTTCCTTCTCTTTTGGTCAGGATGATAATAGCGATACTATTCTCACACACAGGCAATGCGGATATGAGTTATGTGTGGCGAATCTTGAGAAAAACGATCCCGGATTTACAGAACGCAGACAAGCCATTGAAGAAGATATGGCATTATGGATAAAAAATAACAGTGATTTGATTTCAAGCGGCAGTAAAACTGTTTTTTCTATTCCGGTTGTTGTACATGTATTATATAATACAGTCCTGCAAAACATATCCCATGCGAGAATCATTGAACAGATCAATATTCTGAACGAAGATTTCAGAAAGCTCAATGCCGATACCACATTGATACCCTTTCCTTTTCAACATTTAGCTGCAGATATCGAGTTCCATTTTTGTTTGGCAACACGTAACCCATCCGGAGGATGGACCAACGGTGTAACCAGAAAGCAGGTAACCAAAACGAGTTATGCTTTCAGTGAAGAAAATTTAATAAAGAGCAGCAGCCAGGGAGGACAGGATGCCTGGGACAGAAACAAGTATTTAAATATATGGGTAGTTAATTTATCCGGTGGGATATTAGGCTATACCCAACCACCAGGTGGCCTCGCAGCAACTGATGGTGTGGTTGTCTGTTATAAATATTTTGGTGAAACCGATGCTGTACCTCCATTTAACAAAGGCCGAACATTGACACACGAAGTAGGTCACTGGTTCAACCTTTTACACATCTGGGGTGATGATGGAGGAGCATGTTGGGGAAACGATTTTGTTGATGACACTCCCAACTCCTACGACCACTATTTCGGATGCCCTTCATTTCCGCAGTATGATGCATGCACCCCTAATTTCCCCGGAGTGATGTTTATGAATTACATGGATTATGTTGACGATGATTGCATGCATCTTTTTACAAAAGGACAGAAAACCAGAATGCTTGCATGCCTAAACACAACCCGTTCAGCCATTATAAGCTCCGATGGCTGCACCGTCGGGATCGAGGAAATACCGGCTATCCATACTGTTAATGTTTTCCCGAATCCGACAAAAAGTATTTGCAATGTTGAGTTATATCTGAATAGTTATAAAGATGTACAACTAAGCATCTACGATATCACAGGCCAGCAAATCATGACCAACCATTACTCACACATATCAGACCTGAATGAAACTGTTGATATGGCCGGTTACGAAAAAGGTGTGTATATTGTAAAGATAAATGTAGGTCATGAAAATATTACACGACGACTTATTCTTCAGTAAACCTTACTATACAAAGAGTTTAAAACAGGAGTATAAAGCAAAAACAGACTCATGCCAGCAAATAATCCGGGGAAGGAAAATTTTAAAAAATGTATCGCTGCAAAAGGGTTGCTTTCAGACATTTACGACAAAGTTATTGCTGGTGAGCGAATTACCCTTGAAGAGGGGTTGGCACTTTATGAAAAAGCAGGCTTGTCGTTTCTTGGAATACTTTCCGATTATAAGAAACGACAATATACCGGTGACAAAGTATTTTATAACAGGAATTTTCATATTGAACCAACGAACTGTTGCATATATAACTGCCGTTTCTGCTCTTATAATAGCAAAAACAGCGGTGTAAGCTGGGACTACACGCATGATGAGATGGTGTCGAAGATAAAAAACCTCGGGAGCAACATTACAGAGATTCATATAGTAGGTGCCGTTCACCCCTCCAGAGGCAAAGAGTATTATGGTGCATTACTTCGGCTTATCCGTGCAATACACCCTTCAATACATCTGAAAGCTTTTACTGCTATTGAGTTGTCTCACATGGCAAAGGTAGGCAATGAATCAGTATCATCAGTACTGCGGTATTTACAAGAGTGCGGATTAAACTCGATTCCCGGAGGAGGAGCAGAGATATTTGATGAAAAAGTGAGACAGGAGATATGTCCGGAGAAGGATGACGCTGCCACATGGTTAAAAATCCATAAGACTGCTCATCATCTTGGAATACCATCAAATGCAACGATGCTTTATGGCCATATTGAGACATATCAACACCGCATTTCTCACATGTCATTACTACGTGACTTACAAGAGAGTACCGGAGGCTTCAATGCATTTATTCCATTGAAGTTTAAAAACAAACATAACCGGATGCAGCATATTCCAGAGACAACGCTGTTGGAAGACCTGCGTAATTTTGCCGTATCAAGAATATTTCTGGACAACATACCGCATATAAAAGCGTATTGGCCTATGATGGGTATCGCACCTGCACAATTAAGCCTCTGTTATGGAGTAGATGATATCGACGGCACAATCCATGACTCAACAAAGATATATACACTGGCAGGCTCATCAGAACAACAACCGGAGATGACAGCGACACAGCTCACGCTATTGATTGAAGAAGCCGGTTATGTACCTGTGGAACGTGATTCTTTGTACAAGCCCATAACCGGATAAAACCTTATTGTAACCTTATCGAATCAATTGAGATAGATGAAAAAAGGCATCCTTGCCTGAATCCCTTGCAGTCCTCTAATCTCTTTAAGTGCTTCAAAATATCTATAATAAGGCCCTAATTCATTGCGAACGGCATTAGAGGATGCTTCCCCGGAGATACCCTCCATAAGTTTCAGGAAAGGATCTTTACGCAGCGGCAGTTCATAGATACGGTAATTTTTAATCCCTGCTTCTCTTGCTGCAATATTTACAGCTGTTTGCAAGCCACCTAAGGTATCTACCAATCCCAGTTCGAGTGCATCAATGCCTGTCCATACTCTCCCCTGCCCTATGGCATCCACTGCTGCAATCTCCATATCTCTTCCGTCAGCAACACGTTGGATAAAGGTTTGATAAAACCCCTCCACCAGCATTTCAATTTTTCTATGTTCAAAAGGCTCCATTGGCCGGGTAATATTACCAAAGCCGGTATTTTCGTTGGTGTTCACCTCATCGAAAGTGATACCCAGATGGTCATTAAAAAGCCCCTGCATGTTGGGAACTACCCCAAACACACCTATTGAGCCTGTAAGCGTATTGGGTTGAGCAACAATTTTGGTGGCGGGACAAGCAATATAATACCCTCCCGAAGCAGCATAATCACCCATTGAGACAACAACAGGTTTAACATCATTACACAGTTTCACTTCCCGCCATATTATCTCAGAAGCAAGGCCATCACCACCGCCTGAATTGATTCGCAAAACCACTGCTTTTATGTTTTTGTCTTCCCTTGCCTTGCGAATAGCTTTTGAGATATTATCTGAACTGATAACACGCTCCTCATCATCGCCAATCACAATCGAGCCGGAAGCATAGATCACTGCAATCCTGTCTTTCCCTATTGATTTCTCTAATTTCTTCTTCGGCAGTGACGCACGGGAATATTCGGCCAATGTGATAGTATTCATTTTTTCCTTTGCATCGTGATGCAAGAGAGACTTCAATGTATCTATTACCTGGTCTTTATAGATTAAAGCATCGGTAAGGCCGGCAGATAGAGCTGAAGAAGCCCTGAAGCCCATCAGGCTGTCGGCAGCAAGGTTCAGGTTTTGTACAGAAATACCACGGTCATGTTCAATATTTTTTGTGATAATACTCCATAGTGAGTTAACCATTTTCCCCATCTGTGATTTGTTGGCCTCACTCATCCTATCCATAATAAGCGGTTCAACAGCACTTTTGTATTCATTATTGGCGGGCCGAAATACCTGGTATTCCACTTTAAGTTTTTCCGATAACCCCTTGATAAATGCAACCTGCCCTGAGATACCTTTAAAATCGATAAGCCCCACCGGGTTCAGATAAAGCTTGTCTGCTACAGAAGCCAGATAATACCCTTTTTGAGAGATTACATCTCCATATGCAATAATAAACTTCCCGGTTTTTTTAAACGAAAGCAATGCTTCCCTGATCTCTTCTGTAGTAGCTAACCCAAAAGGGCATTGGCTTACTTCGAGATATATACCGCTAATCCGGTCATCTTCACCTGCTCTTTCCAACATATCTGTTATCTCATTTAAACCCATTGTTTTCAGACTCTTCATTGCACCAAAATCGAAATCGGAGAAAGGTGAATTAGGTTTTCTGTCAACAACAGGGTGATTGAGTGTCAAATAAAGTACACTGTTTTCTTTTACGGTAACTGTCTCTTTTGAGGAAAATGAAATAACAGCTGTAAAAAAGATAACCATCAGAATAACCGATACAATGGATGCCAGGAGAAATCCAACCATTGAAGCAAAAGTAAATTTAAAGAATTGTCTCATAAATCAACATTTTTATAGGAATAGATGTATTTTTTAACAAAAAAAAACCAAAACCCAAAGTTACACAATTTAAAAAGTAAAAGACGAAATATAATGAAAAGAAGTTACATACAACACAAAAAATATTTATATGCAATGAAATGCTCTATTTTGTTTGGGTGTATTAAAAATCAGTGTGATCTCAAAC
>JAVVFR010000027.1:0-10532 GCA_032250595.1 Bacteroidales bacterium
AAGGTTTTTCCCATTTGTAAAATCAAATGATAGCTCAGGTGCTAATGATGACGGATCGAAGTCTTTGCTTTGCACATTTTCTATTCCCGTGCAGTTGTTTATGCTGGCAGCACATTTTGATGGTTGACTAGAAATGGCTTTCATCTCTTCACCGGAAAAATAACTATTTAGCATTCCTGTGAGGAAACCCAGTTCTCCAAAATTAACGGAAAGTTTTACAGATCCATCTTTTTTTTCGTTTACTGTAATCTCTTCAACCAATTCGATACAAGAGGTGAAGCTAAGGATAAAAATAATCAGGAGCAGATAATATATTACTTTTCTGTAGAGATGCATAGTAGGTTTTGTTATGGATTAACAACACTAGAAAAACCTTTTTATCTCAACAACAACTGTTCCATTATTTGTATTAAAGCACCTGTTCAAAGTGTTATTATAACAGAAAGCTGAGCAAAATACCGGCACCAACTGCTGATCCAATAACACCTGACACATTAGGGGCCATAGCATGCATAAGCAGATGATTTGTTGGGTCGAGCTTAAGTCCTTCCATCTGTACTACTCTGGCACTGTCGGGGACAGCGGATACACCGGCAGCACCAACCATTGGATTTATTTTATTCTCCTTTGATAAAAACAGGTTCATTAGTTTTGCAAAAGCAAGGCCACCGGCAGTAGCAACCATAAAACTTGCTGCACCTAAGACAAATATCAGAATCGATTCACCGGTAAGGAAGATATCTGCTTGTGTTGATGCTCCAACTGTCAGACCAAGTAAAATGGTTACTATATCAACCATTGCATTACGTGCTGTATCAGCCAAACGTTTAGTGACACCGCTCTCTTTCAGTATGTTGCCAAAGAAGAGCATGCCAAGTAGTGGCAGTGCACTTGGTGAAATGAAAGCAGTAAGCAGTAACCCAATGATGGGGAACATGACCTTTTCGAGTTTTGATACTGACCTGGGAGGCTTCATCTTTATCAGCCGCTCTCTTTTACTGGTCATGAGTTTGATGATCGGTGGCTGAATTACCGGCACCAGTGCCATATAAGAATAAGCAGCGATGGCGATAGGGCCTATTAGGTTTTTTACCAGGATAGGGTCACCTGCTGGTGAATAGCCGATAATGTTTATTCCGTTGGCCAATTTAGAAGAGAGGAAAATGGCTGTAGGCCCATCGGCACCGCCGATAATACCAATAGCACCTGCTTCGGCCGGAGCAAACCCCAACAACAGCGCTCCCAGAAATGTAGCAAAAATACCAAGCTGTGCAGCTGCTCCTAACAACATCAATTTCGGATTCGACATCAGTGAAGAGAAGTCGGTCATGGCACCGATACCTAAAAATATGAGGGGAGGATATACTCCTGAAGTAACACCAAAATAGAGATAATTGAAGACACTGCCTGGTTCATATATCCCTAACTGTAAGTTAAAACCTTCGGCCTGGAAAAAAGGTATGTTACCAATGAGAATCCCTACACCGATAGGTATTAGCAGCAACGGCTCATAATCATATCGTATGGCGAGAAAGATAAAGATAAGCCCAACCAAAATCATAATGAAATGGCCTCCGGTTGCATTCGGAAAACCGGAGAATTCAAAGAAATTTAATAACCCTGCTACAGCACTGGCATAATTCTTATATAGCTTCCCGTTTATGATCAGATTTCCTTCTGTATTGATATAACCTGTCCGGTCGGAAAGAATATGCCCTGAGAAGTTCTTGAATGTGATTAATATTTTCCCTTGTTGTACTTGCCAGTTACCGAGAAAGCTACGTTTGATGGAGTCCATGCGAAATTCTCCGTTAGGCGAAAAGAGAAGAAGTTTATTTCGCTTGACCTTTGCAGTGTCACCTTCTCTAAGATGATATTCACGTGCACGGTTGATCCACTTCCCTTTAATTAACCTTTTTTCAATTTCCTTATCGGTTAACTGCTTGTTCTCTTTAAATTCGGCAGCAACTTCATCACTATCACCAGCACTGATAAACAGACCGGATACCAAAGAAAGGATGATAATAATTCCAAACAGGGTAACAAACCGTTTAAAATTGCCATTGAACCATATCGTGTTATTCTTCATAGTCTTCACCTTTTATGCTAGCTCTACTAATATATCACCTTGTAGTACGTTGTCGCCAACAGCCACTTTAACTGATTTAACGATTCCGTCTTTTTCGGCTTGTATATTATTTTCCATCTTCATTGCTTCCATTACCATCAATCGATCACCCCGTTTCACACTATCTCCTATTGCGACAGAAATCTCCATGATGGTTCCGGGCAACGGAGCGGCAACGGCCGTAACAGCACCTGATGGTTTCTTCGCAATCTGTTCTTCGCCGGATTTTCTTTCTACCGGAGGCCTTACCAATTTCGGTGTTTTGGAAACTTTAAACTGCTTGTCAATCTCAACGTCATATGGTGTGCCGTTTACTTCTATTGAAGCTATATTCCCGTCAAGGTCCTTTATCTCTACTATATAGTCGTTGCCGTTTATTTTAAAACTGAACTTTTTCATTGTCAGGCAGTATTTTTTAATGTGTTATTTACCAGGTTCTTTTGTTAACTCTATTGTTAATTCCATATATTTTTGAACTCCATGGAGAATAGAGCTTTGATTCTTTTTTAATGGTTACAATATTGCTCTCTTCATCATGCAGGTTATTAAAGTAAAGATGAAGTGCCGTGGCTATAGCCGCATTTACTTCTCCGGAGATCTGTGTAGTAGTTGAGGTTGTTACAATATGTTTATCAGCAGCACTTTTTTTGAATTTAATGCTTAGTATTTTCGGCAGATTACTAAAGACGATAACCAGTGAAACCAAAGCGATAAATACAATTGCATAACCAACAAGGGCTATAGTGAACCCTTCACTTCCAATTTTCGACATATCAATCACACTTATCATAGTAGACTTTTATTTTGCGTTAAAGAGGGATGTTTCCGTGTTTTTTTGGTGGATTTAATTCTTTTTTAGTAGCCATTGACTTAAGTGCCCTGATAATTCTGAAACGGGTATTACGTGGTTCAATCACATCGTCGATATAACCAAACCGGGCGGCTTCATATGGATTGGCAAATTTATTTTTGTACTCTTTCTCTTTTTGTAAGATAAAATCATCCCGTTCTATGGCATCTCCAATTTTATCTATCTCTTTTCCTTCGAGTATTTCAACAGCGCCCTTAGAGCCCATGACAGCTATTTCTCCGGTAGGCCAGGCATAATTAATATCGCCTCTGAGTTGCTTACTGCTCATTACATCATGTGCTCCGCCATAGGATTTTCTCAAGGTAATGGTAATCTTAGGCACAGTGGCTTCACCATAAGCATACATAAGTTTCGCTCCGTGCAGGATAATGCCACCATACTCTTGCCTGGTACCCGGCAAGAAACCAGGGACATCTACCAATGTGATGATAGGAATGTTGAATGCGTCGCAATATCTGACAAAGCGTGCTGCTTTTCTTGAAGCATCGATGTCGAGGACACCGGCAAGATAGTTCGGTTGATTAGCCACGATACCCACAGGCATGCCATTGAAACGGGCAAATCCTATTACAATATTTTTTGCAAAGTTGCGATGTATTTCAAGAAACTCTGACTCATCGACAATAGAGTAGATAACATCTTTTACATCATAAGGTTTATTGGGGTCATCAGGGATAAAATAGTTCAATGAGTCATCAAGCCTGTCGATAGGATCGGTACATTTTATCAAAGGTGGGTCTTCCATATTATTTGAAGGAATGTAGGAGAGCAGTTTACGTATCAGCATCAGTCCTTCTTCTTCATTAGTCGCAATAAAGTGTGACACACCGGATTTAGTGCCATGCACATATGCACCACCAAGCTCATCAACGGTAACTACTTCACCGGTAACAGTTTTCACTACTTTTGGGCCGGTAACGAACATATAGCTATTATTTTCCGACATAATTATAAAATCGGTCAGTGCGGGGGAATATACTGCACCACCGGCACAAGGTCCAAAAATGGCTGAGATCTGAGGTATTACGCCGGATGCATTAATGTTTCGCTGGAAAATTTCCGCATAACCCCCGAGGCTTTTTATCCCTTCCTGGATACGGGCGCCACCGCTGTCGTTGATGCCAATGACCGGTGCCCCTACTTTCATGGCCTGATCCATTATTTTGCATATCTTCTGTGCATATGCTTCAGATAGAGAACCACCGAATATCGTAAAATCTTGTGAATATATATACACCAATCTGTTGTCAATAGTACCGTAGCCGGTTACTACACCATCTGAAAGATAGGTCTCTTTCTCAAGGCCGAAATCAGTACAACGATGAGTGACAAACATATCAAACTCCTCGAAGCTGCCTTCGTCGAGTAAGATATCTATACGTTCACGGGCTGTGAGTTTCCCTTTTTTGTGTTGCGAAGCAATGCGCTTTTCACCACCACCTAACCTGGCTTGTTCACGCTTTTCGAGTAATGCCTTTATTTTGTCTTCTATTGCCATGAGTATATCATTATTTCTCTGAATTATCTTCACACAGTTCTGTTAATACACCATTGGTGCTTTTAGGATGAAGAAAAGCGATATTAAGCCCTTCTGCTCCATTTCTTGGGGTCTGATCTATCAGCTTTATGCCCTTACTTTCAATATGGGTCAACCATTTTTCAAGGCCATTAACAGCAAAAGCAATATGATGAATGCCTTCACCGCGTTTTTCAATGAATTTGCTTACCGCGCCCTCAGGATCTGTGGTTGCTAAAAGCTCAATTTTTGTCCCGCCTACCATGAAAAAAGCTGTTCGTACTTTCTGATCTCTTACCTCTTCAATCGAATAACATGATAAACCTAATACATCTTCATAATACTGAATAGCAGCTTCAAGATCTTTTACCGCTATGCCTATATGCTCTATATGTGTGGGTTTCATATTTGTTTGAATTTTACTATTGTACAAAAACACAAAAGTAATGAGATTTATTATTATTAAGAAGATAAATCGTTAAAAAAAATGTTTTATTGAAATGCTTATATTGGCTGAAAAGCGGGAGATACAGAAAGTGAAAAATCTGTTATCCGATTGTCTCAATAAGATTTCGTGCAGTCCAATATTCATTGTAAGCGCCTTCAAAATGTATTCGGGCCTCCACTACTTCATTAAAAATCCCTAATGCACCAAGGAAAAGTTCACAGCATTCGCGCAGCGGGTAACTTGTTGATGCCGGTATATAATCGGCAAGTTCATGGTTGATGACATAGCTGTTCAGCAAATGACCACCATTACGGGAAATAAAAAAACGCAAACCGGCTTGTGAAGCAACAGGAAGGTCAATAATGTCGTCAAAGAAAAATGCAATCTCTTCGGGTTTCAACTGATAGGAATTAATCAGTTGTTCAACAACGGAATTTTTGTTTTTTATCCCTGTAAATACATTGTGAAAGTGTTCCCGTTTGGCATAATAGGTGGCCATGTTATTTTCAGCACCGGAAATGATTGCTGAAACAGGAAGTTTTTGACTGTTGGTTATCCATAAACCATATCGTAACAGATTGACACCCATAGAGTCGGGTTCGGAAAAACTACTGTGGCGCTCTCCGGTCTTTTGTCCGTTGTTGAAAACACCATCCCAATCGAACAGTAATACTTTTATCTTTGTTGCTTTTTCAACAAAACCTTCATACGATTGCGGGAAAATCCCTCCATGGGTTCTAAACAATTGTTCTACATTGTACATAATACGATGATGTCTATTTCAGAAGGTCATGAATATCCATAATACCTACAGGTTTACCGTTGTCGACAACAACAATATTATCGATAGCTTTTTCTTTAAACAGTTGTTGCGCGTTATATAGTGATGCTTCAGCATCGATTGTGACAGGTAGTTTTTCAGGCAGCTCACTAAGTTTTCTGTCAAGAATATTCTCTCCTTCATTTTTCAACATCCTACGCAGGTCGCCATCGGTGAATATCCCTTTTAAATTGCCTTGCCGGTCAACAATGGTAACAGCACCAAAAGTTGAACGGGTCATATCTACTAAAGCATCAAGTATTTTATGATCTGCTGTGATTATGGCAGGGGTTCTCCTTATAACATCTTTTACTTTTAGTGTCATAAGCCTTGTGTGTTCAAAGAACTGCTGTGTGCCAATTTCAGTAAAATGATTATGAAAACAGAGCTTCATTACTTTCCAGGGTATGGTACAGGCATGCACTCCAATATTAAGGGCATTTCTCACATGTTCGGGGTGTCTGACAGAGGAGAACATTATTTTGGAAGCGTAGTTATATCTGTCAACAGTATCAACACATTGTTCAACAAGTGAAAGAGCGTCATGCCCCTGATCCTGCAAGCGGCCTACTAATGGGCAAACATAGGAAGCGCCGGCATTAAGAGCCATATATGCTTGCTGAACAGTATATACCAAATGGATATTTACCAACAAACCTTCATCAATTAACGCTCTGCATGCTATTATCCCTTCTATGGATACCGGTATTTTAAAGACGGTTTTTTTACTGTCGAGCCCCAATTCAATTAATCGATGTGCTTCATAAATAATATCCTGGTGTTTCTCTCCCAATGCTTCAACTTGCAGTACAGGTACCATTTCAGCCAGTTTTATGATAGTGGCATCAATGTCGGTTATCCCGTCACGGTGCATAAAAGTGGGGGTGGTCGTAAGCCCATGAATGATCCCTAATTTGCTTGCTTCTTCAATTTCATTGATATTGGCTGAATCCAGATATAGTTCCATAATGTTATAATTTTCTGTATTTAACTTCTGTATTGTGTATTTCAATCAGCGGTTTTAAAAACTCTTTAAGATCATTAACCGGGAGTTGGCTCGCTGCATCACATAAAGCATCCTTTGGACAAGGATGCGCTTCAATAAAGAGGCCATCGATGCCTGCCGCTACGCCAGCACGGGCCAAAACATGCAGATATTGCCTTGCCCCTCCACGTGGGTCAGCACTCGGAATGCCATACTTTCTGATGGAATGCGTGACATCAAAAACAACAGGGTAGCCGGTCTCTCGTAAATGACAAAAACTCCTCGGGTCCACTATCAGATCATTATAACCAAAAGTATAACCCCGTTCTGTTAAAATGATACTTCTATTTCCCACTGACTCAACCTTTTTAACCGGCTTGATCATGTTTTCCGGAGCTAAAAACTGACCATGCTTAAGATTGATGACTTTCCCTGTTTTTGCTGCTGCCAGTATTAAATTGGTTTGCATGCATAAATACGCCGGTATCTGTAAAACATCAAGCACTTCCGCTGCCATATCAATCTGATCCGGATAGTGTACATCAGAAAGAAGAGGGAATCCAAACTGCTCTCTTACTTTCTCCAAAAGACGTAAACCCTTTTCAAGACCAATGCCGGAGAAAAAATTTACATCACTACGGTTGTCTTTCATAAAGGATGATTTGTATATCACCGGAATATTCAACGCCTGTGATATCTCAGCAAGTTGCGCTGCTGTGTCCATCATCACCTTCTCTTCCTCAATCACACAAGGGCCGGAGATCAAAAATAACCGGTCACTGCCACATGGTATGCCTGCTACGTCAACAATTTTCATCTGCCTGTTCTTTTTCTGGTCATTACATAAAATCAGATTAGTATCTGATATCGTTATTTATTAGCATTCTCAAGGTTCAAATGTAGCTATTTTTTAGATATCAACTCTTTTTCAATAAGGCTGCTATTGATATCCTGTAAACCTTATCTCCCACATGGTCTCTTCTTCCCAGTTGGCCCTGATAGAAATCTCTGCTGGCATAAAGGTTACTTTTTCCGGTTGCCTTCTCTTCCAATAGTTGCCGGCATCCCATTGCATGTTTTTGTTTCTGTCTAAAGTGGCTTTGATGCGGTATTTTCCCGGTAAAATTTGATCAAAAACAATCATTGATTCCTTGTCGGGTAGCTTTGTATCAATGATTTTTCCTGCACTGTTAAAAAGCTGAATCATCAGGTTGCCACTGTCGGTATGTTCATAGTTTAATTGAAGGATCAGTTTTCCGTATTCATCCGGATCGGCTATTTTGAATGGGTAGTTAATGGTGTCATTCCAATAAGTACGTATAGATCTGAAGGAGTTGGCCGGCACAGAGAGTGCATAAGCAGCACCATGCTCGAAATCTGCCGATACTAAAAACCGTCTCATGGTAACTGAATCACTCAATATAATGTCAACAGGAATAGTGTCTTTATCATCTTTTATCAACAGGGTATTTGCAAAATCATATTTGTCAACAGGTTCACTGCATATCAGATAAAGTGGCTTACCTGGCCGGAGTTTTGCATTTTTTTTCACGGAGAGGTCATACCAGGGTGTTGGTTTTGTGGTTCTTCCTTTTAAACCAAAGGGTTCTCGCAAAGCAATGAAGAAAGTATCTGTTAATGAAGTCTCATTGAAGAAAAGTGTTAAAGAGTCGGCATTATGTAATGGCAGCCATCCGGTAAGGGTGTCTCTCGTTTCGACCAATTCCCAGATAATTTGATCTTCAAGCGTGTCGTTGGTCGTTGTTATTGAATAGCTGTCAATAGGATAACGAAAGATAAACCGAACCCTTTCCTTGCCGATATTTTTTGCTTCTAAAACACGCTGGATACTGTCTTCGGTAAGAGATAAAGGTAAAACATACTGCTTAATAATTGATTTTATAGTGGTTGTTATTGAATCTGTACTGATGGTATCTTTATCAACAGTGAACAGAGGCATGATGTTGATACTGGTATCTAAAAAAGCAATGGCTTCATCAGCAGGATCGTATCTGAAATTTTTATTCATATCCTGAAGGGCTATCAACTGATAAGTCCCTTCGGCAATATTATTGATATTGTATGTGCCGTTGTTATTTGCCTTTGCAATATATCGGGGCGCTTCTTTAATAATAAGAGAGTCACTGCCGGCAGGATAAAGCATTACATAAGTGTTCTCAGGTATTGACAAATCGTACCCATTAAATACTCTTCCTTCAACAGCTAATGAATCAAGGAAAGTACCTGAGGAAAAAACATAGGTATAATTAGGAACCAGATTCCCTTCAGTAATATCAGCAACAGCATTGCCTAAGAAAATGGAATAAGTGGTATTGGGTAGGAGAGAATCTGCAAAACGTATTATCAATGATTTTCCTTTTAAACGATACTCCGGTTTTTCGGAAGGGATAGGAGAGATTAAGATATTGGCTTGTGGGTTTTTCAAGGCAATATACTCATCAAACCATATTCTGATACTGTTGTCGGTAAAGTTGGTTTTGCCATTGGGGGGCATTTCGTTAACAATTCTGGGCGGGGTAGTATCTTTTGGGCCTCCTGTAGGCGCAACAATATTTGCACATCCCGCAATGCAGAGGCTTAATAATACGATCACCCAGGGTTTTTGTTTCGTAGTATTTTCTGTTTTATTATTCATACTTTTGTTAATCAATACCATTATCAACGAAATAACAGCCTACACTGTTACTATTTATCCCAGTTTTATATCAAGAACCCGTTTTGATAGCTTTCTGACAGGATACCATGCAGCAAAATATCCAATTGCCATCACTGTAGCAAAGACCAGGACAAAATCTAACCCGTTGATTTTAACGGGATAGGCATCAATAACCATCGTTTCGGCACCGGAAATCCCGATGATGCCATAACGCTGTTGTAACCAGGCAAGTGTTCCTCCAACCAACAAGCCTATAGCCGTGCCGGCGAAAGAGATCATAAGGCCTTCAAGAATAAATACTCTCCTGATCAAACGGTTGGTTGCTCCCATACTTTGCAATACAGCAATGTCTTTCTTTTTCTCCAGTATCAGCATGGTTTGTGTGCCAATAATGTTAAACACTGCCAATAAAAGAATAAAGCTGAGGATAAAAAATGTAGCCCACTTTTCGGAACGGATGATTTTATAGATCAATTCTTGTTGCTGAAAACGGTTTTTTACATTAAAATCTGGCCCCAGCAGTGCTTTTATGTCATCGGTAATCTTTTTGTATTTATAACTCTTTTTTGTTGCAATTTCCAATGCTGTAACCTCGTTGGTGAAATCCAGTAGCGAACGCATCAGATCTATTGGTACGATAGCATATTTTTCGTCGAGCTCCTGTTGTATCTGGTAAAATCCTGATGGCCGTGCTTGTTTTGTGTTGAATGCGTTTAGCATATCACCTGAAGAGGCAAAACGATTCGGCAGATAAATCAATACAGGCTCTTTTTGGTCATAAATATTTACACTTAACCGGTAGGCTACCCCGGCTCCCATGACAATGTAATCGATGCCTCCCTCATGGAGTTTCATCTCTCCCATATATAATAAGGTATCCAATCCGCTCATTTCAGCAAACTGAGGACTTACACCTTTGACCGTTGCGAGCGTTTGTTGATTATGGTAAGTGAGCAGTGCTTCCTCTTCTATCACTTCATTGATACTAACAACCCCTTCTGTCTCCAACAAGGATGATAACATAAGCGTGTCAGCGGGAAAAACTTTTCCCTCAACGGAGGTGATCTTTACATCTGCATTGAATGAG
>JAVVFR010000414.1:0-1828 GCA_032250595.1 Bacteroidales bacterium
TTTTGGCCATGAATCGGCGATATCTTGCCGGAAATCGGGCTGATATATGATCTTAAATCCGGGGATGTGTCTCTTAATCTCATCGCTCAACATCTTTGGGTCAAAGCTTAACCCCCCAACGTTATAGCTGGAACGCACTTTTATTCTTGAGGCATCAGCCTCCATCAGATCGATGGTGGCTTTGATGGCATCAGGCATAAATTGCATTGGAAGGGCAGTGTCTTCTTTTAAAAAACATTCGTATCGCCCTTGTTTTATGGCATCGTAAAATATCTCAACAGCGTAATCGGTTGTTCCCCCACCGGCTTCAGTCTTATAACTGATAAGCCCCGGGTAACGAATACTACGCCCATCAATACCAAACTTATAAAAATAATACTCCATCCATCGTTCTCCGGCAAGTTTCGAGATACCGTATACCGTATTTGGCTCCATCACTGTGAGCTGGGGAGTGTTTTCCCGGGGTGTTGTGGGACCGAAAACAGCTATTGAGCTGGGCCAAAACAATTTTTTTACTGAAAGCGTCCTGCACAACTCCAATACCCCTAATAAACTATCCATATTGATATCCCATGAAGTAATAGGCCTTTTCTCGGCATTGCCTGATAAAATGGCTGCCAAATGATAGATCTGTGTGATCTTGTATTTTGTCATCACTGCATATAACTGATGTAAGTTTAATACATCCAATAACTCAAAAGGGCCGCTCTGCGAGATCTCCTCTGAAGCCTCTCTAATGTCACTGGCAATCACATTGGATGAGCCATATATCTTCCTTAATGCCATTGTTAACTCAGAACCAATCTGTCCGGAACATCCTATTACTAATATTTTTTCCATGGTAAAAAGTATCTCTTTTATGTTATAATTTTTCGCCCCAAAAGTAACAAGAAACCTTTACATGAGAAACTTTTTCCGCAATATCCCTGTTTAAAGATACTTTTCAAGAATTTTTTCAACTAGGTGCTTTGTCTCTAATCAACCATTTTCTTGTTGATTTTTTATATTTTTGCTAAATAGTTTAATAAGAGACAATAATTTTCCACAGTAGAAATTTGCAAAACATTTATCGGCATGACAACCTTACGCATATACAATACCTTAAGCCGGAAAAAGGAGCTATTTAAGCCAATTAATCCACCCCATGTAGGTATGTATGTTTGCGGGCCTACCGTTTATGGCGATGCGCATCTCGGTCATGCACGCCCTGCCATTACTTTCGATCTGGTATTCAGGTGGCTTCAACACCTTAATTATAAAGTACGGTATGTGAGAAATATTACTGATGTAGGCCATCTTGAAAATGATGCTGATGATGGGGAAGATAAAATTGCTAAGAAAGCCAGAATAGAACAACTGGAACCTATGGAGGTTGTTCAATACTACACCAACCGGTACAGAATGAATATGGAGATGCTGAATGTATTACCGCCCAGTATTGAACCACATGCTTCCGGTCATATTATTGAACAGATCTCTTTTGTGAAGAGAATTCTGGAGGCTGGTTATGGTTATCAAACAAAAGGGTCGGTTTATTTCGATGTGGAGAAATATAACAGTAAGTATCCTTACGGAATCCTATCGGGTAGAAAAATTGAAGACCTGCAAGCAAACACACGTACCCTTGAAGGACAAGATGAGAAACGCAATCTCCTTGACTTTGCCTTATGGAAAAAGGCTGCCCCCGAACATATTATGCACTGGCCTTCGCCCTGGAGTGAAGGTTTTCCTGGATGGCATATGGAATGCTCCGCTATGGGAGCAAAGTATCTGGGAACACCTTTTGATATTCACGGCGGTGGTATGGACCTTCTTTTTCCCCACCATG
>JAVVFR010000415.1:0-1814 GCA_032250595.1 Bacteroidales bacterium
TACCGAAAAGGCTTTCTTTGTCTTAGCAATCTTTTGCACTACAGTCAACAATAACTGGGCAATCAAGGTGCACCAAACTTGTGTGCGAATTGCATTCTCATTTTCACCATAGAAATAATGAAGCTGAAAATTCTGTTTCATTTTCTTAAACAGCAATTCGATACCCCATCGTTTTTTATACAAGAATGCTACTTCTTCAGCCTCAATATCAAAATTATTGGCAAGAAATTCAAAGTATCTATTCTTTTCATCCTGATAACAAACCTTTCGCAGACGTATGGATTTTTTTTTGATTAGTGAGTTTTTTGCCATTATCATCCTCTGGGTAGTAACTTAGCTCTATGGTCTCATCTCTGAGCACCTTGGCCTTCCCCTTTTTGCGATAATGCTCACGGTGAGTATAAAGCACCCGATAAACGGCATTCGTTTTTAACCTGGTTACAAAATACACTCGCTGCTCTGTCCACGGGGCAAATTGATGATAGAAGTTATATGCCTTATCAAACACAATCATACTATGTGAGATCAATTTCAGGAATTTCAGAAAGTTCTTGTCGTGCACCTTGGCAGCCGTGATCTTGATAAACCGCCCAACCGATTGCGCTGCATAAATGAGCATATGTACTTTCATGCCACCTTTTTTCTTTCCATCTCCCTTGAGGTTACGGCCAACCGGTCACTCTGGTGTTTATTAATAAATCCTTGTATGTTAACTTGGTCTATCAAATTTAAGATTTGTTTAAAAACCGGCTGTCCGACAAATTTCATTTCCGTACTTTTATCCATGTTGTTGAGTTTTTTATTGCACAACAAACTTACAACATTGGGGTGAAACCGTTGGGGAGTAGCCCCTTCTTTTAAAAATTTAGTCGGACACTAGTGATTAAATTTATTTTTTACAAAAGAAATATTTATATATTTGTGTCTGATGATGTAAGGGGCTATAGGTGTTACATTCAGAATTATCAGGAAGCATAATATACAATTTAATGCTGACAATATGTTACCAGGTATTTATCTTTACAGGATATATACGATAGACGGCCGTTCAAAAACCGGGAAACTGATCATTGAAAAATAACTAATAATATCAGCAGTTAAAGCTGCTACACTCTTTTTGATATCTTATAAAAACCAGAATACCAGCGATAATTTTCGTTACAATTCTGGTGGTTGTTACAACGGTTGTCTTGAATTTGGTGCCGAATGGGTTCCCAAGAGTTCCAGACACACTGTAATCTAACTTCTAATAATTTTAATTTAGCAATGCTTTGGTACAAAAGGAGAAGCTGTCTAACTCCAGTAAAAGTCCGAATGACAGGTTTATCTGCGAAAACCAGGAGCAGTGGTCATTCGAAACAATGATCTGTAACCGGTGTGGTGTGGTGGTATTTCAGGATACCCATTCACAGAACTGGGATGACATCATACATGGCTAGCCTGCCATCAATTGAGTATATTTTTATGTTGTAAAAGCCCAGGCAAAAAACAGCAGTCAACAGAAAGCGTATCGTGGAGCAGTACCTGTTTTGAGATAGATACCATCGTTAATCATTCTATCAAGCACATTTTTCTTGTAGTATTATGTTTGTTATCAGTTTTTCCAATTCCATGTTACAAAGCAACAACTAGTTCTTCAGTATCATTAAATAAGGGTATCCAAAAGAAGACATTGTGCAAATTTCCGAAAACAGGTGCAATCCCCTCCATACCGGAACAGACAGGAGCTATGTAAAAGCCAAAAGCCTTATACTTGCATGGAGTCTTAAATGTAAACAGCATATCCACCACCCAAGCACGATATTATGCAGATA
>JAVVFR010000028.1:0-10351 GCA_032250595.1 Bacteroidales bacterium
ATGATGGATTTATCAACTATGTGAAAGGAGCCAATATCGGTGGTTTCGTGAAAGTTGCCGATGCTATGCTCGCCCATGGACTGGTATAGTAATTAATTATTTGTACAAAAAAACCGGTACTATTGCCGGTTTTTTTTATGCACCCGGTTTTATACGTTACCAAATAAAAATATTCCAAAAATCTGTTTTTTTTATAACAGATTAGTATCTTAGCAAAAAAAAACAAACACTGATAATAAACCAGCCAATTCTTTTGACATCAAAGAATAATATTATAAGAAGAGTGAAAAGATTAATTTTAAAAGAAATCAAATAATTTGTTAACTAAAAACCCAATATTATGAAAAAAACAGCACTATTCATTGTTTTATGCAGTTTTGCCATTGCTTTAACACACAGTTCATGTGAAGAAGAAGAGGTAACCCTGCCAAAAGTAACCACTGCAGAGGTGACCGATGTAATACAATCCGCAGCCACTTGCGGGGGGGAAGTAACCAGTGATGGTAATTCAACAACGACGCGTGGTGTTTGCTGGAGTCCTGCCGATACACCAACAATTGAAGACAACCATACTGTAGATGGCACCGGCGAAGGTGTTTTTGTAAGCGAAATTACCGGACTTGCTCCCAATGTAACCTATTATGTTAGAGCCTATGCAACAAACAGTCAAGGCACTGCTTATGGACTTACAAAAGAGTTTAAAACTCCGTTATAAGAGCTTCTATAATGGTTTTTTGCATCTGGTCATGTATATTCAACAATGTTTTTTCATTTGGTTGTACATCGCAAACTATCAATTGATTATCAGATAAGCTGACAATAGCAAATAAAACAGTATTCCAATATCTTATAAAATAGATCTTTTATGTTTTTAAGAATTAATCCAATACCACTTGTTGAAAGGCTGGCAGGTTTTTTACAGGATAATATCATATTATCCGATAGTCAGCCCATGAGTGAATTCTGGTCAGGATTTATTTCTCACAGTATTCTTATCCTATCTCTCGCTGTTATTGCCATAATTACCGACTGGGTAGGAAAGAATATATTTGTCTCGGTAATGAAGCGGGTAACAAAAAAGACAAAGACCCACTGGGATGATTTGTTGTTATCACATAAAGTGTTTCATCGACTCGCCCATCTTATCCCTTCCTATCTGGTTTTTATCCTGATACCTGTTGCACTGCAAGGGTTGAGTGTATGGATTTTTTTATTGCAGACTATTGTTAAGATTTATATAGTAATAATAATAGTCAGAGCGATCAATGGTTTACTGAAAGCTTTTCACGAACTGTATCAGACATTTGAAATTGCTAAATACAAACCTATAAAAGGGTATATCCAGATATTTCAGATCATCGTTTATGCTATTGCGGCTATTCTGGCACTTTCATTTCTGATGGGGAAATCACCGGTTTATTTCATAACCGGCCTGGGGGCAGTTAGTGCCGTATTGTTGTTGATATTCAAAGATGTTTTATTGGGTTTTGTGGCAAGCATACAGCTTTCAGCCAATGACATGGTGCGCCCCGGCGATTGGATCACCATGCCAAAATTTGGTGCTGATGGGGATGTTATTGAGATAACCCTAACTGCTGTCAGGATCAGGAACTTTGACATGACCATTATCTCCCTCCCAACCTATTCTATGATATCCGACGGTTTTCAAAACTGGCGTGGTATGAAAGAAGCCGGAGGGCGAAGGATAAAACGGGCTATGCTTATCGATCTTCAATCGATCCGCTTTGTTGATGATGAATTATTGGAAAGATTGAAAAAATTTAAATACATCGAATCCTATATTGAAAACCGGCAAGAAGAGATAAATAAATATAACGAAAAAATCAACTCCGATGCACCGGCGCAATATTATGGAAGGCGGCAAACAAATATTGGTATCTTTAGAGCTTATATTCAGGCTTACTTACAGAACAGTCCAAACATCAACACAGATATGATGTTGATGACACGTCAACTTCCTCCGGCAAACCAAGGCTTACCGCTGGAGATCTATGCCTTTACAAATACTACCGATTGGGTGGCCTACGAAGGGATCATATCAGATATCTTTGACCATCTCCTGGCAGTGATCCACGAATTTGACCTAAAAACTTTCCAGGATCCCAGTGGCGTTGATTTTCAACGATTAATCAGTTTAGTAAAATAATATTCAATACAATCATGAAAATAAAATGGATAACACTCTTCGCTGTAATTGTAGTAGTTATCGGTACCATTATTTTTATTTCTATTGAAGTCTCAAAAAACAAAAGCTACAGTAAAAAAATTGAACTGCTGAAACAAGAGAATGAGAAGATAAAACAGCAACTCGACTCTCTTCATCAGAAAGTTCAAGTAAAAGACAAACTGCTGTTGAATGAGATCGACTCGTTATATAGTATCCTGCACCTGCTTAATGAGCGTCGTACTTTTACCAAAAATGAGATGGAGATAGTCAAAAAACGTTTGACAGATGAACAACAAAAGCGAAAAGAGATAATAAGCACCTTTAAAACAAATTGATTATGGTTAAATTGCTGCAAACATTTATTATTGTTGTTGTAATTCAACTTAATGGGGTTATAGCACAAACACCGTCGCACTACAAACTCCAAACAACAGATACAGTAATTGAGATACCTTACTACCTAATACATGACACCATACAACCATCTGTTTTCACCAATTATGAACTACCACTATATATTTTCAACGAAACGACATTCCAAACCACGATGGACTTACTATCGTCGTATGCCTTCTCAGAACAACTTTTTACCAGTTTTGCCCTGTTAAATCAATTAAAGGATTCGTTAGATTTACAACAAGATACCGTTCTCTACAAATTATTACAAGCACAGAATGAGAGAGTTAAGATGTATAAAGACCGGTACGAAGATGTATATAATAAAAACAAAAAACTCACTGACAATCTGGAAAGATGTATTCAATTAAATGAGAAAAAAATTCAGTCGACCCGGGGACGAAATCTTGTTTGGGGTGCAATAGGAGGTTTTGCCCTTGGCGTGATCACTGGCATCATCCTACTGTAACAATCTACCTTATTGATTTATAAAGTAATAAAAAAGTGAAACAAATTGCTTTTTAACTTTTCAAACAAAATATTTGTTGTTTACTTTGAAAGTTTTAATTTTAGACCAAAATCAAAGCATTTACTTTTCAGGCAGAAATTTTTTTCTTTGAATGACTTAACAGCAGTTATAAAATTTATGGTGTCGCGGGTGATACATAATTATTCATATTTTTTATTACATTTGCGTGTTGGCATGAACAGAGTGATTAATCAAAAATAGGAACAATGGAAGATTATAAGGAAAGGAACGAGGTTTATTCAAAGTCAGTGAGAGCGGGTAAACGTACCTACTTTTTTGATGTGAAGTCGACCAAATCAGATGAGTATTATCTGACGATTACAGAGAGTAAACGTCGGTTTAACAATGAAAATGGTAAGTTTTTTTATGAGAAACACAAGTTGTTTCTATATAAGGAAGACTTTGAGAAATTTTCTGAAGGATTAACGGATGTAATATCGTTCATAAAAAAAGAGCAGGAGGTTGTTGAGCGCACCCCTGAAAATAGTATTCAAAAAGAGAGCGTGGAAGCATCAAATACATTAACGGATGTCTCTTTTGAAGACCTGGGTGACAAATCCGATGCCGATGACACTGCCGTTGATGATGCTAATAATAAGTCATCAGAAGATGACAATATATAAGTAACATAGTGCATAATTTCCGGGTATTTTCCCGGTATTTCTTAAGGATAAAAAATTATTCGATGGGTAAGGTAATAGCTATTGCAAATCAAAAAGGCGGTGTTGGAAAAACAACTACTGCTATTAACTTAAGTGCGGGATTGGCTGTACTGGAAAAGAAAACGCTGATCATTGATGCTGATCCACAAGCCAATGCTACATCGGGAGTAGGTTTTGACCCCAAGAAGGTAGAATTCAGCATTTATGAGAGCATTATAGAAGATAAAGACCCTGAAGAGATTATTGTTAAAACTGCTACTCCAAATCTATACTTACTACCAGCCCATATCGACTTAGTGGGTGCTGAGATTGAGATGATCAACCAACCCAACAGGGAGCGGATGATGCGTAAAGTAACCGATCACATCCGTGACAGTTATGATTACATCATTATCGATTGTTCTCCATCGCTGGGGCTGATAACAATAAATGCCCTCACCGCTGCCGATGCTGTTATTGTTCCTGTACAATGCGAATACTTTGCGCTGGAAGGCCTCGGAAAATTGCTTAACACCATCAAAATTGTGCAGTCGCGTCTTAACCCCGACCTTGATATCGAAGGCATCTTACTTACCATGTACGATTCACGGCTGCGGCTGGCAAAACAAGTGGTTGAAGAGGTAAAAACACATTTTCAACAGATGGTTTTTGAAACAATCATACACCGAAACACAAAACTAAGTGAAGCCCCCAGCTTTGGTGAGACAATCATCATGCATGATATAGAAAGCAAAGGGGCTATAAACTACCTCAACCTTGCCAGGGAGATACTGAAGAGAAACAGCACCTTCAGCAAGAGCAATGAGGAAAATATTGAAAGTTAAAAAAATATGAGTGCAAAGAAAAAAGCAGCATTGGGAAGAGGATTGAGTGCATTATTGGAGAATCCTGAAACAGACATCACCACCAAAGACATTGATGCAGGAAAGTATGTTGCAGGCGCTGTTGCCGCAATCCCTTTAGATCATATCGAAACCAATCCTTTTCAGCCACGCAGTGCTTTCGACGAAGAGGCTATCAATGAGTTAGCTGCCTCGATCAGAAAACAAGGTATCATACAGCCCATCACCGTACGGAAACTTGGTTACAATAAATACCAGCTTATCTCTGGTGAACGCAGATATAAAGCCGCCGAGTATGCCGGGCTTCGTGAAATACCTGCCTTTATACGTATTGCCAACGACAACCAGATGCTTGAGATGGCACTGGTAGAGAATATTCAACGTGAGAACCTCAACCCGATAGAGATAGCGATCAGCTATCAACGGCTGATCGACGAGATAAACCTCACACAGGAGCAGCTAAGCGAACGTATCGGTAAAAACCGCTCTACCATCGCTAACTTCCTCCGACTCCTTAAACTGCCGGCAGCAATCCAGGCTGCTATTAAAGAGGCTCGTATCACCATGGGACATGCCAAAGCTTTGGTTAATATCAAAGATGAACAGCAACAGAATGAATTACTGCACGAAATTATTGAATACGACCTCTCTGTTAGAGAAGTAGAGAAGCTGGCACAGGACGCAAGCAAAAAAAATCAATCCCGCACGTCAAAAAAGCAGACCACGAAACAAGCGTTACCGGAAAAATATCAGCGTGTCTGCAACCATCTGACAGCCTCTTTGAATACTAAGATAGATATCAAACGGAATAGAAAAGGAGCAGGAAATATCGTTATCACTTTTAACTCCGATGAAGACTTTAAGCGGCTTACCGACCTTATTGCTGGTGATGCGTAACCGGTTACAACATAGCTTTGCTTTGTGGATGCTCATCGCCCTAATTTGTTGTTACAGTGATATTATGGCACAAAATAATAATGCTGCATCTCTTACTGATACAACAACAGCTACGGCATATCATTCCCCAAAAAAAGCAGCTATTATGTCGGCATTGCTGCCGGGATTAGGACAGATATACAATAAGAAATACTGGAAACTGCCTATTATTTATGGAGGAGCCGCCGCTACCGGATATCTTATCTATTTTAATGCCGGTGAATATAACCGCTTTAAAAAGGCCTATATCTATGCAACCGATGATAATCCGGCTACGATACCTGAATTTCCCAATGCATCGGCTGCGCAACTGAAGATTTACCGTGATAACTACCGGCGTAACCTTGAACTAAGCATTATGGGTGCAGCGCTGCTTTACACACTTAATATCGTTGACGCCGTCGTGGATGCACACCTGTTTGACTTTGATGTAAGCAACGACCTCTCATTACATGTCACCCCGGGACTTCAACAATCATCAGGGATGAATATGTTTTCACCCGGAGTAACCATTACCCTATCATTCTAATCAATTATAAACTCATTGTTCTATCCAGTATTAATACTTTACAAAAAGAGAAAAACAATTATGAATATTGCAATCATCGGATATGGAAAAATGGGCAAGGCCCTGAAAAAAACCGCAGAAGAGCAAGGTCATACCATCACTCATATCATTGATAACAAAATTGACTGGAAAACAAAAGGGGATTTTCTATTTGATCCAGATGTGGCAATAGAGTTCAGTACTCCGGAGGCCGCTCATGATAATGTGATGCACTGTCTTGAAAAAGGCATTCCCGTTGTTTGTGGTACTACCGGCTGGGACGAGGCATTACAGGATGTAAAACAATATGTTGAAACCAATAATAAATCTTTTGTGTATGCAACAAACTTTAGTATTGGTGTAAATGTGCTGTTTGCACTCAACAAAAGACTTGCTGCTATGATGAATGACCATGCCTGCTATCGCGTCCAACTATCAGAAACCCATCACACCCAAAAACTTGATAAGCCCAGTGGCACAGCTATTACTCTTGCCAATGATATTATCCAAAAAATGCAACGCTACAATAATTGGAAGAGTAACGATAATCATGTGAACTCCCATGAAATCCCGGTAGTTTCATACAGGGAAAGCGAAGTAACCGGTATTCATGAAATACAATACACTTCAAATATTGACGAGATCACCCTGCGACACGAAGCGTTTTCAAGGCAAGGGTTTGTGCAAGGTGCACTCTTTGTCGCAAAAGAGATAATCGGAAGAAAAGGGTTTTTTACCATGCAAGATCTGCTTTTTTGATGACGATAGCCGGTTAACAACTTTTAACAGCCGATACATAAATGATACAATAAAATAACATTCTTTTGCATATAAACTAATCTGATAAAAAAATGACACCGTTTTTGATTATTTCCTTGATTTTCTCCTGCAGTTTTCTGCTGGGACTCTATTTCGTCTTTCAAAAAGTAGGCAAACAGGGATGGACAGTATTAATTCCTGTATATAATATTTATGTATGGTTGAAAATCGTTGACAAGCCTATGTGGTGGTTAATCTTCTTTTTTATACCATTTATCAATGTGTTTATGGTGTTGTTAATGATCGTGGAGACCGCCAAAACCTTTAAAAAGTTCGGGCTTCTGGAACAAGGCATTGCTGTAGTATTTGCTTTTGCATATATGCCCTACCTTGGTTTTTCGAACAACGAACAATATACGCATCCCGACAATCTTAACCCTCCAAAGAAAAGCAAAACAAGAGAATGGACAGATGCTATTATTTTTGCCGTTATTGCAGCACTGATCATCCGTACTTTTCTTCTTGAAGCCTATACAATACCAACATCATCAATGGAAGATTCGTTGCTGGTAGGCGACTATCTTTTTGTAAGCAAGTTTAATTACGGCCCTAAAGTCCCCAATACACCTCTTACATTCCCTTTTACACATGCCACTATGCCACTCTCAGCAACAAAAAAGTCATATTTGGAATGGATAAAACTACCCTACTATCGTTTTCCCGGATTTCAACAAATAAAAAATAACGATGTAGTTGTTTTTCATTATCCTGCCGGTGATACAATAGTTGTAGGCGCCCCCACCCTGGTTTACAATATAGAGTTGCCAAAATATGAGCATTTTATCAAGAACCAACGGGGTTCAGCATACAAAAAAGGGATGGGACGGCAGTATTTCATGCAACAATACCCTAATATTCAATCGCGGCCTGTTGATAAACGCGACAACTATATCAAACGGTGTATCGCTATTCCCGGTGATGAGCTTGAGATAAGAGATCAGGTAGTATATATAAACAACAAGAGAGCAGCTGTTCCTGAACATCTGCAGCACAGCTACCAGGTCATAACAAACGGAATGGATGTGAACCCAAGAATTTTCGAACGGCTGGATATTACAGATGTGAATAAAATACCGGGGCACAGCTTTCTTACAATATTTCACGCTACCGAAGAAACCTACCGTGCTTTCAAAAATCTCAATCTTCCCAACGTAAATGAAATCATTCCGGTAAAAAACGATTACAAGAATTTCGATATTTTTCCACAAGACACTATTCATTATGGATGGAGCCTCGACAATTTCGGTCCCTTAAAGATACCTGCTGCCGGGGAGATAGTTACACTAAACCCTGTGAATATCAAATTATATGAACGCATTATCAGCATTTATGAAGGTAATAACTTACGGCTGGAAGGAGATAAAATTTTCATCAACGGAGAAAAAACAACATCCTATACCTTTAAGATGAACTACTATTGGTTGATGGGAGATAACCGCCATAACTCCCTCGACAGCCGTTACTGGGGTTTTGTTCCTGAAGACCATGTTGTTGGCAAAGCCTTGTTTGTATGGCTCTCTGTTGATAAAAACAAGAATCTGATGCAAAAAGGTAAGCTGAGATGGAAAAAAATGCTGAGGGTTATTCGTTAACCCTCAACTAATCTCCTATACAATACCTCCAATACAATGGTTACGCGATAAATATAAGTTGTGTCAGAATATAGATAGGGAGTAACACAATCAATGAGAATTTAAACATATAACCGAAAAAGCTGGGCATTTTAATATTGTTCTCTTCAGCAATAGATTTAACCATGAAGTTGGGACCATTGCCAATATACGTCATTGCTCCAAAAAACACTGCCCCTAATGAGATAGCGGTAAGCAGTACTTCAGGGATACCGGCAACCAACGGTGCATCCTTATAACTATTAAGAATACCCTTGGCAAGGTTATGAAATGTAACAGCAGTTGGGGCATTGTCTAAAAAACCACTCAAGGTACCTGTTGCATAATAGAACTGCATGGGAGTCTGAATCCCTAACGATCGGGCATTTTCTGTAAGGTAGAGCAGCGCAGGTGTCATGGTAATAAATATTCCCAAGAATAGAAACGCCACCTCCTTGATGGGATACCATGTGAAATTGTTTGCTTTACGGATTATTCCAGGAGTAACTGCCAGTGAGCCAAAAGCACATATCAGAATTGCAAACTCACGAATAAATGCATAATTATGATTATCATGAATAATATGGAGGTAATGTTCGTTAAGAAAAGCCACTGATAACACAACGCCAAGTAAGAAAATAAAGTTATATTTCCCTTTTAACTTAAGGGGTTGTATTTCAACCTCATCTTTGATTTTGGCAATCTTAGGTTCTTTTTTATGATAATAACTGTCAACGATAAAAAAGATAAGCAGCAGCGAAACGTTGACAAAAAGCCATTCCGACGTCAGCGTAAAGAACCATGAAAATGGTGCGCCCCTCAGATATAGCAGGAACAGCGGTGGGTCACCCAACGGGGTTAACATCCCACCGGCATTGGCAACGATAGCAATAAAGAAAAGCACCGTATGCACCTTGAACCTCCGCTGGGAATTTGTCTTTATCACCGGACGTATAAGTAACATAGCAGCACCTGTTGTGCCCATAAAAGAAGCTAACACTGCCCCTATTGCCAGAAAAATAGTATTTACTGTTGGCTTAGCAGCCAGATCTCCCGACAGGTTAATGCCTCCTGTGATAACAAACAGTGCCCCCAACAAAATTATAAAGGGTACATAGTCGAACAGCACTTGGTGAATCAAAGCATACGACAGATTATTCGCTATTAAGTATATAGCAACAGGAATACCCAGAATTAACGAAACAAGTAGTTGATTTTTATTCTTCTCCCACCAGTGATGAAAAAACAATGGGCCAACTGCAATCGTCAACAACATAATAACAAAAGGAACAGATACCCACAAAGGTACACTTACAATGTCTGGCTCCATAATAATGCAATAATGGTTAGGTTAATATTTTAAAAGTGCCAAAAGTAATAATTTATATTTTTACTAAAAAAATTATTATTGTATTTACATATTTTATTACGAAGCAAAAATCTGACTTCTATAAAAGAATAGGTTGATACAGTTTTTTAACAGAGAGAATAATGTTATCTCAGATGCATGGAATATACCTTCTATACATCTGTTACTGCGTTATTCAAAAGGCATTCTATTTTTTTAAAAGCGCCATAAGGCCCATGGATAAAAATCATTTATTCTTCTTTGACTTTTTCCACAGCATCAATAAGCGCCGGCAACACTTTATGGACGTCTCCCACGATTCCATAATCAGCCACTTCAAAGATAGGAGCATCTTTATCTTTATTCACAGCAACGATACATTTTGAAGCGCTGATACCGGCCACATGTTGAATAGCGCCTGAAATACCCAAAGCAATATATAGGTTTGGTGCAATGATCTTGCCTGTTTGTCCG